>RFJL01000010.1 GCA_003695435.1 Candidatus Woesearchaeota archaeon | reverse complement strand
TCGGACGTCTTTTCCTTCTTCGTTTTTGAATTCTTCAGAACCGATTTTAATGTCGCCTATCTCAACAGTTCCATCAAGAAACCGATTGGTTGCAACTTCCGCTACGTCAACACAGCGAGAGATGAATTTTCCTCTTGCTTTGATAATGACTTCAGAAGCGTTTTTGGTGGTGAACTGCATCACTACGCCGGTGACGTAGTTCATGAACGGCTTGTTGCCAATAAAAATGCTATTGTCATCCATGTTGACCTAGTCCTCTCTAGTCTTATAGAGCTTTGTGAGGTACCCTGCGACAATGTTTCTGAGCTTTTTACTCTCAAATTTAGCCAAAGTCTGCACAACAGCCTTGTTTTCGTCAAAGGACGGTTTAATGTGCTCCCTGTGCTTACTAAAGATGTCTTCAGTTACCCTTTTTACCAATTTTGTCTTGATTCGTCCCATAGTGTGGTCACCTTTGATGAACGCTCGGTTCTTAGGACTATTTAAACTTACTGTCCACAATACTCCGTATTTATAAATTAAGCCCGCAAGTGCAAACATATGACTACTTCAAGGGACATACTTAGAGGATCGCTCCTCATTTTCCTTGCAACAGGGTTTGCAGCTGCATTTTCCTATGCCATTCGCATATATCTTGCGAGAAGTTTCAGTATTAATGAGTACGGTCTTTTCTATGCAGTATTTACGCTTATATCCACTCTCATGTTATTCAGACGTGCAGGCCTTCCCCCCGCAACTATTCGATTCGCATCTCAAGAGATTGCAAAAAAAAACATCAAGAATGCAAATCGCATTGTTAGTACATCCTTTTTTCTCCAGTTTAGTTTTGGCGTACTTCTTGCGGTACTTGTTATTTTTTTATCCCCTCTGCTCACAAAATACTACTTTGAAACACCCGTTAGCGAGATTCTTCTTAAAAGTTTATCACTGTTTTTTATCACATCCCTTGGAATTGAACT
Source organism: Candidatus Woesearchaeota archaeon (assembly GCA_003695435.1). NCBI lineage: Archaea > Nanobdellati > Candidatus Woesearchaeota > Candidatus Woesearchaeota archaeon. The sequence goes on along the minus strand of RFJL01000010.1, from coordinate 23,461 downwards.
CGTGCATCAACTACTTAATATCAAGCAAGATAGTAAAACTTTCGCCGCTTCAGTGATTTCCAAGGAAGTGATTCTCTTCTTGTTAATCTTACTTATACCTTCAAAATCTTTGATCGCCCCTTCTCTTGCCTATGTACTCTGTGGTGTTTTTGTCTTCCTATTGTTCTTTCGCAAAGCATTCAGAGGATTCTCCTGGACCGTTCCAGATAAATATTCTGCTAAAAAACTCCTTGGACTTGGGAAGATTCTCCTTGTTACCACAATTGGCTCAAACATTATCAGCAATTTTGATACCCTAATGCTTACAAAACTCTCCACCTATGAACAAGTCGGAATCTATAATATCGTTCTACCAACAGTCATGGCAATTTTTACCATCACGAACTCACTTACTGTTATGGCTCTTCCGACACTAGTCAAAAGGTGGGAACACGGAAGACGTGAGGAGATCAGAAAAGGTTTTGAATTCATCTACAGGCTCCTTATGGTGTTCAGCCTCCCGTTTCTTTTCGCTTTAGGAACGTATGCCAAGACATTTATTGCAGTATTTTTCGGCTCTCAATATACTTCAGGAACCCCTGCTATGCAAATACTTCTTCTTAGCATACCCTTCGCATTACTAGCAACATTAAACAAGCAAGCACTCATTGCATTCGACTCACCCCGGAAAATACTCTTCGTGGAATCAATCACAGCTGCACTCAATGTAATTCTCAACCTTTTTCTCATACCCTCTTTCGGCATTGAAGGTGCTGCTTTTGCAACAACAATTAGTTTCATCGCCATGCTTTTCCTTACCCATCTTGCAATAGTTAAGAAAATAAAATTTGAATTCCCTTGGAAATCGTGGACGCTCACATTTATCGCAGGCACATTCTTCCTTTGCATTCTTCAACTCTTCCACACACAGCAGTGGAACATCTTTTTCAAGCTAAGCACATCAATTCCTCTTGCATTCCTCACTTACCTGGCAATAGTGCTCTTCATGAAAATTATACAAATATCTGAACTAAAATGGCTTATGAACCTAGCTCTCAAGAAATAGTTTCAACAACAATCTTCGCAGCTAACTGCACCGTCATCCCATTCACGTCTTTTGCAGGATCAACTTCTACAATGTCCATGCATTTTACTTGTTCAATGAGTTGCAAGCGTTGTACTGCAAAGAGTACATCTCTTGAGGTAATTCCACCAGGTTCAATCCATCCTGTTCCTGGAGCGTGTGCGGGGTCGCAGACGTCTATGTCAAGGGAGACGTAGCAAGCTGGCCAGGAGCGTATGACCTCCATGACTCCTTGGATAATATCGGGGAATCCTTGTTGATAAATTTGGTCCATGGTGAAGTGGTTGATTTTGTGCATTTTGAGATAGGCGATTTCGCTTTGCTCCCAGTTGCGAAGACCGATGAGGATGATTTTCTTGGGATCGATGATGCCTTCTTCGATAAGAGTAATCAAGTAATCTTCTTGGGTTGGGGGGTTGTGATTATGTACAAGGTCTGGGTGCGCGTCAAAAACGAGGAGTCCTGCTCCGGGGTTGTTCTTCATAAACCCTTTGACACTTGCGTAGGTGATGGAGTGGTCTCCTCCAAGGATGATGCGCGGGTTGTGCTCGGTTACTGCTCTGGCGATACGCTCATTAGTCTCCTGCGCGTTGCTAAGATCAACGTTTACAGTCTTCACTTCGGGTTTCTGGAAAGGTTTTCCTTTTTCGCTTGAGAAGAAATTGTTAAGAGCTGTGATAATAGCTTGGGGCGCGTTAATAGCTCCTTTGCCTTTTCCGGTATGCTGGTGTGCGAAGGGGATTGAGAGTATCATAGCTACATCTCCTCAGGAGCTTCTATGCCAAGAAGGGAGAGTCCGTACTGAATTATTTCTTTTACTTTTTTACAGATGTGCAGTCGTGCATTCATGAGGGTTTCATCTTCGCAGAGTACTTGGCAATGTGCGTAGAAGGTATTGTACAGCTGACATAAGTCAAGTAAGTAGTGTGCAATGATATGGGGTTTTTCTTGTTTGCAAGCATCATCAATTGCATCATTGAATAACAACATGTGTCGCAAGAGTTTACGTTCTTCTTTTGAGTTTATAACGGTAAAATCTGGTTGTGGTTGCGGTGATTTTTTTCGTAGAATTGCACTGATTCTAGCATGCGTGTATTGTACGTAGGGTGCTGATGCACCATCAAAGGAGAGTGCTTTTTCCCATGAGAAGTCTATGTCTTTTGTGCGATCATTTACAAGATCATGGAAGATGATTGCACCTATTCCGACTTGCTCTGCAACCTTGTCTTTATTTTTGAGCTGAGGATTTTTCTCTTCTATGATTGATTTGGCTTTTTCTATTGCAAGGTCAAGAACTTGTTCAAGGAAAATGAAGGTTCCTTCACGTGTTGACATGACCTGTCCTTCAAAGGTCATGGTGCCAAAGTCTACATGGGAGAACATGTTTTTATCATAGCCCATAAGGCTTAGCGCGTTGAAGAGCTGTTCAAAATGTAATTTTTGGCGCTTGTCCGTAACATAAATTATTTTTTTAGGATGGTATTCTTCTAGTCGATAGAACACTGCTGCAAGATCTCTTGTGTGATAGGTAGTGGTTCCGTTTGATTTTATGAGGATGAGTGGCGGTTGCTTGAATTGATCTAATTTTATTACTTGTGCTCCTTCACTTTCTTCAACACGAACCTTTTGCTTGACTTTTTGAATCGTTTCATCAAGTTTGTCAATGTAGAATGCCTCACCTTTGAAGGAGTCGAACTCAACCTTGAGTCGCGAGTAGTATTTTTTGAATTCTGCTAGGCTTAATTCTCTGAATAATTCCCAAAGTTGTACTGCTTGTTCGTCACCTTCTTCTAATCGTTTAAACCATTCTCTTCCTTTCTCAGTAAGGGACGGGTCGAGTTTTTCTTGTTCTGAGAATTTTTGATAGATATCAATGAGGTGGTCGAGAGGATTTTTTTCGAGTTGTTTTTCATCCCCCCACAATTCATATGCTGCAATGAGTTTTCCGAATTGTGTTCCCCAGTCTCCAAGGTGGTTTACTCCGATTACCGTGTAGCCTCTTGATTTGTAGATATGTTTGAGTGCATTACCAATTGCGGTTGAGCGTAGATGTGCAATGCTAAAGGGTTTTGCAATATTTGGGCTTGAATAGTCAATAACAATAGTTTCATCTTTCTTCTCGGATGTAAAACTGCTCTGCATTGCTTTTTGAGCGATCACCCGTGGTTTGATAAAGAAGTTTAAGTATGGCCCTTTTGCTTCTACGTTTTCAAAAACCGGATGGGTAGGTATATCATCTTTGAGTTCTTGTGCGATGTTTTGCGCTATTTGAGCAGGTGATTGTTTGCGTTGTTTTGCTTCTTTAAAACAAGGATATGCGAGGTCTCCAAATTCTGCTTTTGGAATTTCAATGAGTGTTTCATCAACATCCAAGGTTCCCTTGAGAAGTTCTTTAAGTTCCTGAACAAACATGAAAAAGATTGAGAAATTCCCCTATTTAAGCATTATCTAAATTTTCCTACTTCTGCGAAATCCAGCATTGACTAAGTGCAAAACCCTTAAAAAGCTTTGAAAAGAAAGGGATGTAAAAATTCTTGCCCAAGTAGACTTCAGAAACTAGATATTTTTGCGGTTTAAACCGGTGATATTTAAGCAACCTCTTTAGACCAGTTATAGTAAAACCATTACAGTGAGTCCTATGGTTCGTTGAGGCAGGATATCGTAGACCCAACTGGATATTAGCTGTGTGCCACGTAGAAGGATTGAACCCAAAAAGGAGGGATATTCTTTCGTGAACTGCTGCAAGGTTTGGAGTTCCGCAAATAAAATAGCCGTTCTTCTTGAGAATAGAATAAATTTTTTCAAGTGCAGCATCAATTTCATAGATGTGTTCAAGAACTTGATTACAAAAAATAAAGTCAAATGATTCGTGCTCGAATGGAAAGTCATCCTTATTCAAATCAAGGAAATGCAATGATTCAAGTTCCGGAAATTTTTCAAACTTTCCACGCCACCCCTCGTATTCAACACCATGAATTTCAGCATGTGGAAACAACATACGAATTTTCTTAATAGACTCTTCTCCCGCACAACCAAGTTCAAGAATCTTAACTTTTTTCTTAGAAGAAAACAAGGATATCGCTCGATAATACATTTCATTATCAGCTTCCCTATGTCCTTTCATATGACAGATTTTTGAAAAAAACTATTTAAGACTTACTCTTCTTCGGAATCGTCTTCTGTAGATTCTTCATCTTCAGCATCTTTTCCTTCCCAGTCGTCGTCAGCAGCTTGTTCATAGCCTTTCATGAATGCTGCTTCATCAGCGTCGAGTTCGTCGTCTTCGAGGAGTTCGTCTGCATCTGTGTATGCATCTGCTTCGTGTTCTTGTTCGTCTTGAGCGATTTTTTCATCACCTCCTTTTGAAAAACTATTTTCGTTTTCACGTATAAAAATGTTATGTACGCACCAACAGGTCGTTTCTTAACAGAACGTATAGATATTTCCTGCAATAGTGCTTGCTCTTACCTTCACTTCCTCTTACCCCTCGTCACCTCTTTTTCGCCAAGTTTATGCTTTGCTTCTTTCTTTCCTCAAACAAGAGTGCAAAAGAACGTATTTCAAGAGCACATATTTATTAAGAGATCTGAGTTTCTTCCCTCTATGAAAATTACTATTTCCGGTGCTCTTGGCTCGGGTAAAAGCACCGTTGCAAAACTGCTTGCAAAAAAACTCCATCTTGACCATTATTCCATGGGCGATTTCCAGCGCATGCTTGCAGAAGAAAAGGGCATGAGCATTCTTGAATTTAGTGAGTATGTTATGGACAATCCTCAAATTGATAGATTAACTGATGAAAAGCTCAAAAAAATTGGCGAGCAAAATGATGATTTCGTTATTGATGCGCGTCTTGGATGGTATTTTATCCCTGATTCTATCAAGATTTTCCTCCATGTTGATGAAGAAGAGAGTGCACGCAGAATTTACGCTGCGAAGAGAGGTGATGAGACTGAAAATAAGGACTTGCAAAAAACAATTCAGAATATCAAAAAACGCAAGGCAGCAGAGATTGAGCGTTACAAGAAGCTCTATAATGTTAACTATTATGATCCTAAGCACTACGATCTCCTCATTGATACTACGCATATCTCTGCACAAGACGTTGTTGACACCATCATCTCTTTTCTTAAAACCACAGGACACCTCATCGAGCGTCTTAAAAAGAATCCTTCCTAAACCAGAGTATCTGCTCCAGGATGCGCGTGACACACACACCCATACCACAACCTTTAAAAACACACCTTTGCTTTCTTTGCTTAATTCTCTAGCAGTGAAGAATACTTGCTAGGGGGACCTAGAATGACTCAAAAAGTAAAAAAAGGCGATTTCATTGAACTTGACTACACAGGAGAAACGCGTGAGCCTCGCGTAGTGTTTGATAGCACTAGCGCTGAAGTGGCTAAAAAAGAAGGCTTTTTTAGCAAGAAGATGAGATATGGCCCGCTTGTCATTTGTGTTGGTTATAACCAGATTCTTAAAGGCCTCGATGATAGTCTTGAAGGGCTTGAAATAGGCAAAGAAGCAACTATTAAGCTTCCTGCAGAGCGTGCATTTGGCAAGAAAAGCGCTGCGAATATGAAACTCGTTCCCAGATCTGTTTTTATGAAAAACAATATTCGCCCAGAAGTAGGCCTACAAGTACAAGTAGGTGGCATGGTAGGAACGGTTAAAACGGTGTCTTCAGGGCGTATCATTGTTGATTTCAACCACCCCCTTGCAGGAAAAGATGTTATTTACAAAGTACACATTCACAAACGCATTGATGATGATGCAACAAAGGTCAAGCACTTTGTTGCAATGAGTCTTAACCTTGACCCTCAAAAAGTCGAGGTTACACTCAAAGATGGAAAACCAACTATTGATATTCCTGGGAAGTTCCCTCAACCCCTCCTTGACCACATAGGAAAACGCCTTGTTGAAGCGGTTCCAGGACTCAAGGAAGGAACACTCACAGCAAAAGAAGAAAGCAAGGAGCACTAAGAGCGTCACGATTACAACCCCATGATACCCACAGCAAACAACACACAGCCAAAGGGGGATGAACACAATGGATAGTTTCATTAGGGAAGCAACACAACGAGCACAAGATCAACAACCAGTCGGACATAGCAAGCGCAATCACGTTGATGATGAGTTAGAACAACTCCTCTCACAACACAGTGCAAAAATTAAAGTCGTGGGTTGTGGAGGTGGTGGTAATAACACCATTAACCGCATCACAGAGGTTGGGATTAAAGGAACTGAAACAATTGCGATTAACACCGATGCGCAAGATTTACTCTATACCACCGCCGATCAGAAGATTCTCGTCGGAAAAGAACTCACAGGAGGTCTTGGAGCAGGAAGTCAGCCAAGAATTGGTGAAGAAGCAGCAAGAGAATCAGAATCAGATATTAAAAAAGCACTTCAAGGCTCAGACATGGTGTTTATCACCTGCGGTCTTGGGGGAGGAACAGGTACTGGCTCAGCACCAGTTGTTGCAGAAGTTGCAAAGAAACTCGGCGCACTTACGGTAGGTGTTGTTACTATTCCTTTTTCTATGGAAGGCCAGCGAAGATATGAAAACGCAATCGTAGGTCTTGAAAAAATGGAATCCATTGTGGATACCCTCATTGTTATTCCCAACGATAAACTTGTTGAACTCGCACCAGATTTACCTCTTCACACCGCGTTTAAAGTTGCAGATGAAATCTTAACCAACGCAGTTAAAGGTATTGCGGAACTAGTAACTACAACAGGTCTTGTAAATCTGGACTTCGCAGATGTTCGTGCAGTTATGGGTAACGGTGGCGTTGCTCTTATTGGTGTTGGCGAGTCTGACACTGAAAACCGCGCTGTTGAAGCCGTTGAAAAAGCAGTTAATAATCCCTTGCTTGATGTTGATATTACTGGCGCTAACGGCGCACTTATTAACGTTCTGGGAGGCCCAGATATGACACTTGATGAAGCGCGCAGAGTCGTTGAGACGATCTCAGAACGCCTTGACGAAGAAGCACGTATCATTTGGGGTGCGCAGATCTCAGAAGATTTACGTGACACTATTCGCGTGATGCTCATCATCACAGGAGTAACATCAGCACAGATCTTCGGACATGAACGCACCGTGAAGAAAAAATCAGAAATACAAAACGAATTGGGGATTGAGTTCGTATGAAAACAGCAATGCAAAGACTAAGACAATTTACTAAGGAATGCATACGCGTTCTTAAAGTTACTAAGAAGCCTGACGCTCAAGAATACAAGAGCATTGTCAAGGTCACAGGTCTTGGTATGCTTGCAATCGGACTTGTCGCATTCATCATCGTTTTGTTCAAAGAATTACTCTTTTAGAGAAGGAAAAAAATGGAAACCCACATCTATGCCCTACGAACAACAGCAAATCGAGAAGACCAAGTTATGGACTTCCTGACCGCTAACATCGCAAAGAAGAAATTACCAGTCTATGCAGTAATCAGACCGCATGGCATGAGAGGGTATATCTTCGTTGAAGCTCAAGATAGGGAGAGTGCTGATCAAGCAATTTACGGCATTCCTTATGCCCGTGGACTCCTTCCAAAAGAAGTTGAGTACAAAGAAATTGAACACATGCTTGAACAGGTCAAAACAGAGATTAACATCAGACAAGGAGATATTGTCGAGATTATCTCAGGACCATTCAAACGTGAAAATGCAAAAGTATCACGTATTGACACTACAAAAGAAGAAGTCGTTGTGGAACTTGTAGAAGCTGCAGTTCCCATCCCGGTTACCTTGAAGATTGACGCTGTTAAGGTTATTAGAAGGGATACTGACGAACCTGCGGAGGGTTAAAAAAATGGCAAAACAATCAGTTGATGTACTTATTGAAGGAGGCAAAGCAACGGCAGCACCCCCTTTAGGACCAGCATTAGGACCTATGGGAGTAAATATTGGGCAAGTCGTAGCTGAGATTAACAAGAAGACTGCAGACTATAAGGGAATGCAAGTACCTGTCAAGGTTACTGTTGATGATGAAACCAAAGAGTTTGAGATCACTATTGGGACACCTCCCGCTTCTGCTCTGATCAAAAAGGAATGTGGAATTGAAAAAGGAGCTGGAAACCCAAAAACGGACAAGGCAGGAGAGCTTAGCATTGATCAAGTCATTAAAATTACTCGCATGAAGGAAGATGCTCTTCTTGGAAAAGATCTTAAAGAAAAAGCAAAGGAGATCATGGGAACCTGTCAGTCCATGGGTGTATGGATTGAAGGTGTTAAAGCACATGATGCTATTGAGCGTCTCAATAGTGGCGAGTGGGACGACAAGCTTAAGGCGTAAAAACATCTCTTTAATTATTTCCCTTTCTCTTTTTGTATTCAATTAAGGCGTAAATCTTTCAATACACATCAAAAAAGTTTCAAGCATTACAACAAAACACTCTTTAAAGAGAAAAACACCGTTAGCGTATGAGGTGTTTAACCAGAGGTGAACAAATTACGTATGAAGTTCTCGTGTGCAAGGGACCGCAAACTATTGTACGACTTGCAAAATCTACACGTCTTTATCGCACATCCCTCTACCAAGTAATTGAGAACTTAATGAACAAAGGTCTTGTTGTAAAAGAAGGAAGTGTAGTCAAAGCCCTTCCGCCTACTAAGCTCAAAGAATTAGTCATGCAAGAATATATGAAAGATGAGATGCGCCTCTTAGAATTGGAAAAAATATACTCGTCTCCTCTATGCGAATCCTAACGCGTATTTTGAGCATTCTTCTGCTAGAGCGCCAAGTTTGGGGTTATTATCAGGATCTATAAGCTGACAATATGAGTCATCTTTTGTTATGCTTGCATATTCTGTAAAACAAGCAAGCAATTTGAGTTCTGAATAAATTTCTTGTTTGAGGTACGTTGTACATAAGGATATTTCATCTCGCTTTGCTGCGAGTTTTCCTACGCAACGCGCTCTAAGCTCATCATAAGGGATTGCATCACAGTACGACACATCATCTTCTGCGACTGCGAAATCAGAAAGGCAACGCATAGCATCACTCTCCTTGTAATGTGATGCACAACTTTCTCTTTTCTCGTTTTGTGAGATTTTGATATCAAAGTGTTCAAAACAAGATGCCTTTAGATATCCTGTTTGATCGCAATATGCAGGCTCATTATTTGAAATCGCGTAGTCATACAAGCATTTGAAGTAGGTATCATGTTCGCATTGATCTTTTCCTCTTTTTGGATCAACTCCGCACTGCGCGTAGGTAATATCATCTGCTACGCGCCTACACACCTGTTCAGGGTTGAACTCCTTGAAAATGTAAAACGGTTCTAAGAAATACTCTCCTTCTTGTTTGATGAGTTTTGCTGTTGTCGTCGTGACGTAGCGCTTGCGATCAATTTCAAAAGTTATGCTCTCTTCAGATACATTTACTGCTCTAACACTCAGAATTCCTAGGCGTTTATCTTCTTCTTCTGCAAGGAATACAAAAGCATCCTTTGTGTATTGCGATCTGAACTCAGGAGTGAATAAATCATAAAGCACGTTGTACTTCTTCGCAGTCCAGAACTGTTCCACATCTTTTGCAAAATACTCTGCTGAGCTTAATCCTTTGGGCGCATCAACGGTACGTGCAGATTCGGAAATGACAAGATGATCACCTGAAGAGGAACAGGCAATGAGAAAAAAAAGCAAAAAAATTGAGAATATTTCCCTTGTCAAAAAGGATCACTCCTCCACGTAGATCACACCCTGTGCTGTGGGTTTTGCGGTTGAGAACCATTTAATTTCGCCAGGTTCTGTGAAGGTGTAGCTCCATTCTTCTCCATACCTGAGAGGTTTTGACTTTTCAGACATATGAGCCCATGCAGGAGTGTGTAGGAAGTTTTTTGCATTGTTCCTCCACGTAACAGTTTCCCCGACTTTGATGGTGAGTTCTTTTGGCTCTACAACGAAGTTTTCTTCAAAAACTATGACGTGATCTTCTGCCTTGATTATATCAATAGTATCATTGGTGGATTGATCGACACCATCTTCCGCAACGAGGTCGTCTCCCTGCACTGATTCTTCTTCAACAGGCATACTTCCTTCTTGAGTTCCTTGATCAAGAAGTTCGTCCTTACTTGCTTCCTGAGCGCCAGGCTCTTCAACTGCGGGCTCGGATGGAGAGTTCATAGTATCATCTACCTGTTCTGTAGGTGGTGTGTCTGGCTCTTGAGGAACTTCAACCTGTGTTGAACAACCCACAAGTAGCGCTATCATAAGTAGTGCAAATAATACGTATTTCATGGAATGAGCAAGAGAAAATGATGTTTATAAATCTTAGTGCTTGAAAATAAGCTTAAGTTGGTGTATTCTGTTAATGAGGTCATCGTTGTGATTGATACCTCGTAGCTCTTTTTCAAGAGCGTCGAGTGCTTGCAATGGTTGTTTGGGAAGGCTTTTCTTCTTGGAAATCTTCTCAAGAAGTTCTGCCTCTTGCTTAAGCTCTTCTTCGCTTGGAGCTACTCCTCTGTGATACTCTGCGTAGTAAGGCGAGACTATATCTCCTTGATACTCTATGTGTGCTTCTTGTCCTGGTCTTAGTGTTAGAGGGCGCACGCCATCTTTGAGTGCGGTAAGTGTTTTCCCACCGACCTCCATGCTAAAACTAGACTTGTCTTTTACATAGTGTTTAAGAAAATCAATAATCGTTCCTTTTTTGTAATAAGGAATTTGCTCACCACCCTTAACCACTGCACCTACATTATTAGCATCTTCAACGAGGATGACATCAGTAATGCTCTTCTTGAAGAACCAGGGTCTGTTTCTAATTCCCAATGCTACCAAGTCTCCTGCTTTGTGTTTGAACACGATAACTGCCTGCTCGTAAAAGAACAACAGCAATGTTCCTACTGCTAAGAGGAATAGTGCAGGGAAAAGCGGATTTGAGTGTTTAATTTCTTCAATGCCTTTGGTTACGTAGAACGCTATTTTTTCTGATGCCGTTTTTGATGTTTCTTCTTTTGCAAGAGCTGGACACTTTCTTTGTTGGATAGGTCCAGAGTATTCTCCTGCGCAATTATTAAGATCGGTACAGACTCTTTTTTGAATTCCTTCAACGCATTCCGACCAACCAGTACAAGAATATTTTTTCGTGCACGTCGTTACAGGGCTTGGCCTTGTAGCTCCACCACCCCCTCCACCTCCTCCTGAAGGTGTTGTCGTAGCGGTTACCGTAAATGTTGCACTTTTAGGTGTTGCGAATTTGTTGGAATTATCTTTTGCATGCACTGTGTAGATGTACGTTGCACTCGGAAGAGAAGTGTTCAGTGTGGTAAAGGTGTATGTTCCGTTCTTCTTATTTCCAGCCACACGTGTCATGGTATAATTAATAAGCGTTCCATTCAGGTAATCTACTTCGAGAAAGACTTTTTTGACCTTTGCGTTATCACTTACCTGTGCGGTGAAGGTAATGTTATTCCCTGCAACAACGGGGTCGGGAGTATCTGAAATGGATTCAATTACGGGGGGTGAACCTGGAGCAAGCCCCACTATGGGATCACCAGCTAAAAGGTTGAACGTTGTTTGTGATAGGTTTGCAGCAGGAGCTACAAAGGTCCAGCCTTCAGAGGTGTCATCAAGACAGGTCCTATTAGTGAAGCTGAAGTTAGTACATTTGTGTACTTCGAGATTTGGATCAAGAGTGTGTAGTGCCGTGATATCAACGCTTGAATAGTTTATTTGGGGTATGAAGGAGAAGAGGCATTGCCAATCAAGATAGGTTGAAGAATTCGTATCAGGGTTATCAAGACCGAGGAAATTTCCTATGAAACCTTGTGCTTCAACGCCTTTGAATAAGAAGTTGACAGCACAACTCAGATTGACAGGAGTGACGTTAATAAGGTATTTTTGACCATATTCAAAAGTGAAGTTGTAGATTTCATCATCAATTGCAACGAGTGTGCCGTTAGGAAGGAGCAGTGTAACGTTTGAAGGCTCGGCGGTGACAAGATCTTCTGTGAAGATGAACCCTGAAAATGAGTAGGGAGCAAGTACTTCTATTGATGTGTTGTCAAAGAGGGCGGAGTTCACCTCGTCACCTGCGAAGGTGTAATTTCCTAGTGCAGTTGTATTGGGTAAAACGTAGGTTGTGTTAATGCTTCCTGATCCGTTTGCAATTGTTGTAAACGTGCTCAGCACTCCTGAGCTGTTAGTAAAGTTAATTTGCACGGTCGCATAAGGCGTCCAACCGTCACCTCTGAGAAGTACTTCAACTCCTGGAGAGTATTTAGGAAATTCTGTTGTGATGGTTGCTACTTCGTCGCAGATATGGGTTGTAAGATTGCAAGTTCCCACACTGCAATCACTATTTGAGGAGCAGCCGCACGTGGTGTTTAAGAGGCAAATGTTACTCACACAGTCTGTATTGAGCACACAAGACTCATTGTAGAGTTGTGCTCCTCCAATGATTTTTACACCGCTCGACGTTCCTTGAGATGCTACAAAAGGAATAAGGAAGACGAGAAGAAGAGTGAGAAGAAGAGTATTACAAACAATACGCTTAGTTATTTTTTTCATCGTGAGCATCTTCTTGTTCATCAGGAGGGACTAGTTCCTCAATGAGAGGGAATACATCGTTCACCCCTTTAACTTCAGTGTAGGAAAATGTGTATTCCACACAGTCCTCTTCGGGAACATCCTCGTTTTGAGCATCTTTGTCTTTGCTAAGTTTATCATCTTCTCTATAATCGTAAGTGATGAGGAAGCGCTGACCCTTTTTGATTTCAAGGAAATTATCCTTTGGTGCGAAATGCAAGTACAGTTTTTCCTCATGTAAGAGTGCAAAGGACGTCCTAGATTCAACCTGTTTTTTGATATGCTCTAAGAGGTTATCCTTTATGTGTTTTACCTTAGTTGTAACGAGAGATTTTTTGGGAAGGTGATCATCTTGGAGTTCCTTGGTTATTTCAAAGAGTTTAACCTGTTTTATAGGGAACGCCACGTTGTCTGCAAGAAACACCCACTTAATGGGCTTGTGATACAGTTTTGCACGGTGTTCAAGAATGATACGTACGCGTACTAAACCATTGTCTAGATGCGTTATGGTCTTGCGGATACGAAGAGCATGTTTCTTATCCACCCGGTATGCACAGTAGATAAGAAGTGCTATAACTGCAAACACACCTATAACTAGTCCGCAGACCTTTAGCGCACGTTCAAACATTGTTGGAGGACGCGCAAGTTTTTCAAAAGAAAATTTGCCTTTTACTGCTTGGCGAACAGCAATCATACCTCCAGAATCTGCAACGCTTGTAGCTGTGACGTATCCCGAGTAGTTTCCAGGATGTAGTCCTGAAGTGTTAATGGTAATAAACACTTCTTCGCAACCAGGATTTTCTTCACAAGACCCTGCGGGAACGTAGGGGTCTAGTGTAAAAAAAGAAGTACTCAAGTCAATTCGCCAAGGTTCTATGCCTTCTGCTGAAATGTCAAATGCGGTTTCTTTTTGTTCCCAATTGAAAACTCTAAAAGAAAACGTAACGAGATCTGTTGAGTGGTTGACGGGAAGAGTTAAGCACTTCACACCCTCATTTGGTGTGCAACCGGGAGAGATACCTATTCCTGATTGAGGTAGTGCTAAAACTAGAGGGAGAAGGAGAATGCATAATGCTACAAGTACGAGCCTCGTCATAATGAAAAATGAAAAGATTAAGCCTGTACCGCGGTGAAGGTCACCGTACCGTTGTATTCTTGTGGGATGTATCCTACTGGGATTGAGATCCAGAAGTAGACCTCTTGTGTCGTACTGGTGAACGCGGTAAGACCATTCACAAGGGTTTGTGCAGTTGTTGTGAGTGCAGTTCCTGGAGTTGCTGTAAGGTTCCACTCAACATTGGAAACATCAATCTCGTAAGCAGGATCTGTTTGTCCTGTAAGATTCGTTCCCTTGATGGTTACGTTGACATCAACGTTTCCTGTGTTGTTTACAATTGCAGGGAATCCTTTGATGGTTCCACCAGCATACCCATTTCCTGCTGTTCCGTTATCTGCTCTTCTTTGTGTAACGGGAATAGTCGTGTTTCCGAAATCAATAGGTACGTTTACAAGTTCAATGTTCACAAGCGTGTTTACAGTGAAGTTTCCTCCCACAGGTGTTGCCTCATTTCCTGCTGCGTCGCTTGCGTAGACAGTATAGTTGTATGTTCCTGGAGCGAGGAAAGTATCAATGGAGTCATTGAACCAGATCCCATTTGTTGCTACTCCTGACTGCAGGGTCATTGTGAAATTTGTTTTTGTTCCGTTTGCGTAATCCACTTCGAGGATCACTGTTGTTGCTCCAAAGTTATCGGTGATGTTCGCTGTGACACCAAGTGTTTGTCCTGGATCAACAGGATCAGGAGTATCCGTTACCGTGTTAATAACAGGTGCGATAATGTCACCTACATTGATCTGAATAAATTCTGTGTTGTTCACATTACCACCAGTATCATTGGTCCATATTGTAATGTTGTAAATACCATTAGTTTGGGTCTGGTTGAAATCACCTTCCCAGAGACCTGTTGTGGAATTAAACGTGAGTGTAACGTTTACTTGTCCAACGCCAGGAATGTCTATGATAGCAATTGCCGTGTCAATTGAACCATTATCGGCGATATTAACAGAAATGTTTACTGTATCATTGAGTTGGAAGTCAGAATCGTTTACTGGTTGAGTGATGTTAACAAGAGGAATAACCGTATCTTGAACAACAAATACCGTTGCGTTGTAATCAGTTGCAAGAGCTGTATCTGTTGCAGTGACATTCACCGTCCAATTTCCTAATTGAGATCCTGCTGCTATGGTATACGTCGTGTTTTGAAAGAGTTGAGTAGTAGAATTGTAAACGAGAATAAAGCTCACATCATCACCAGGAGATCCTGGAGTTCCCGCATCAAACGTGAGATTGACTTGTTGAATATCTGCTGGAACACCGTTCACATCAGTAACATTTGCAGTAATCGTCATGACAGAAACACCTACTTCTGCAGGGTTTGGAGATGCAGTTACAGCATTTACCACTGGTGGCGTGTTTAGGATACGCACATGAGTTGTTGTGTTTGTTTCATTGGCTGCTGAAACAGCAAACACTGTAAGAAGGAAGATAAATGTTAATAATACACCCCTTTTCATTGTGGAAACTCTTTTTTAAGTTGAATAAACACATTCTTCATTTATGTATTTATAAACATTTCGTTTGGAGGAACGCGAGCAGGATAATAACTCCTGTTACTACTTCATGTTTTTGCAACAGCGTTTGTAAAACGCATTGACCCTCTGCAACATCTGCTAATTTACTACGCACACTCTCTACGTATTGAACCCTCATTATTTGTTTATGTCTGAACGGCAACCAAGGTAACCGTTCCTTGATAACTTTGTCTTGAGAGCGGACCTACCGGAGAAATCCAGAAGAACAAATCTTTTTGACCAAATAACGCGCTGATGTTCGTAAGTGCAGGTGTAAAGGTATAGTTGAGTGGTTGCGAGAGGCTCACATTGCTCGTATTTGCAAACGATACTCTTGTCACATTAATAACATATGATGCATTTGTAACGCCAACAAGATCCGTCCCTTTAATGGAAACATTTGCGTTAACGTTCCCCTCATTAACGACGATTAAGGGAAATCCTTTGACCAGCCCTCCTTCGTATCCGTTTCCTCCTGTACCGTTGTCTGCAGGTCTGTTTACATCTCCTGCAGTAGTATTCCCAAAGTCTATGGGATATTGTAGCAATGAAATAGAAACTGTGGGATTGACGGTGAAATTTCCTGTGACTGGTGTTGCGTTATTACCAAAACCGTCGCTTGCATAGATAGTATAATTATGGACTCCTGGAAGTACTTGGTCTGAGAAATTCAACTCCCACGTCCCGTTATCAAGCGTTCCTGAAACAAAAGTCATGGAAAAATTGTTAAGAGTACCATTGTTATAATCGATCTCGCAAATAACTGAAGTTACTATGCTGTTCTCATCACTTACATTTGCACGAATAGTAATAGGACTTCCTCCGTCCACGGGGTCAGGCGCATCTACAATCGCTGTGATGTTAGGACCTATGGAATCGTTGACAATGAAGAAATTTGTCTGTGTGTAATTGATGTTCTTATACGTATCATTTGCAAAAATTCTATACGTGTAAATGCCAACAATGCTTACATTGAAAAAAACCGAATAGTTTCCTTGGTTGTTTTCTGCCATGGTGAGATTAACCGTTGTTAGGTTTGGATAGGTTACCGTTGCGATAACAGTGCTAATATTATGTACATCAATTACCTTTGCACTGATATTAACGGTGGTGGTCTGGTTGAAAAAGGTTTGATTGGGCTTAAGATCAAATACGCTTGGTGGTTTGAAATCAACCTCGGATCCAGTCTCATCTGCTAGAAGGATCGTATCAGGATCGTCTGAGACTTGTGAGCCATTTGTTGAAAAATTCACTGTTGCCTGGTTCTTGACTTCAGTGAGATTTTCAGGTCCTTGAAGCAACGTCACATTAAAGCTTGCATACACCGTATCAAAACCAGTAATATTGGATATGTTAATGAACACTGCGTTAGGAACTGTCACGTTGAAGTCTCCTGCGTCACCATCAGCAGCATCGGTTAGGTGCACTCCTTGATAGACGATGGATTCTGGAACGTATTTTGCGTATGCGGGTATGGGATCGTAAAGCGTCACGTTTGGCGCAGTTTCTGCTACCGGATTGTTGATAGAAATGTTGTAGAACACCGTGTCGTTTGCAAAGAACAACCCTCCATTAACATCTACGTCTGTTTTAAACACGTTAAGATCGCCATTGTAAAATGCATTTGTTGTCAGGAGGAGGAATGGCACTTTTGTGTAGATGTTGTTAGGACCAAAGGACGTTGTTTGGTTATTTACGTTATACCAAATCCAGCGGTAAAGCCCTCCCGAGCCATCAATGTTGAAGGTGAAATTCTCCTCATCAAGCGTATTTCCTGAAGGATCCGTGTTGTTTCCGATCAACGTTCCATTAGGATAATACAATTCGTAGTAGATGAACGGTGTGGAAGGTGCTCCCGGACTTGAAGCATCTGCGCTGTAATCCGCATCGTCATCAAGGAATGTCAGGTTAGACTCTCCTGGTGGCACGTTAATGAAGAATTCAAAGTAATCTCCTTGTTCTAAGTACGTTGTATTAACCGATCCAAAGATTGCATCCTCATCTGTTGCAATAAATTGAAACCCTGTAAGAGGTGAAAAAATAGTTGTTTTCCCTTGTGTGATGAGTTTGAAGAGGTTTACTGCGCTTGCTGCTTGGTTGTCAAAACTAAAATCTAACCTGTAATAGTAATCACCATCACTGTTAAGCGCGTTGGGGCTTTGACTTGCTGCGTAGAAAGTTTCAAGCGTATTATCCGTGAAATCTGCGGAACTGTGGCTAATCAGCGGGAAGAGCTTTGTTCCGTTAATATCTTTGTCAGCATAGAGCGTATAGGTTGTGGTACCTCCTGTTCCTGCATCAAATACCCCTCCAAAGTCCCCATCAAGAATTGATATGTTAACAACAGGGTCTGATCCTGGAACGACGATGAAAATACTTGCATTGGTTGTGACTCTTGTGCTGTACCCTGTTCCAATTACAGCAATCATTCTTCCGTCATTAACATCCCCTGTAGGAAATCCCGATCTTACGGGGATTTTAAACATGCCTTTTTGCGTGTCATTTCGCAGGTTCCCAGTGTCATTTGCGAAGATGGTGATTTCATAATCTCCTTGCCACCAGGTCTGAGAGAAATTTGCTTCGTATACGTTATCACCATCAGGGTCTGTCATGGTAATGTTGTAATACGTGTTGAATTTGGGAACTTTTACCTGTGCTATAACAGTATCAACACCAACGTTATCTGTTACTGTCGCGTTGATAGGAACGATATCTTTTGTTGCATGTGTCGTGTTCTGAGGCTGCACGTTGGTGACACTGGGAACTTGCAGGTCCGTGTAGTTAATGATAAGGTAGGGTTGCTCGCTTGCAGTGCTCCAGTCTTTTGAGCGGAAATTTTTTCTTGACCGGGGGCCGTCAAGATCAGTATCCTCTTTGAGAATCCAACCAAAATTAGTTGAAAGATTATTGTAGAACGCGATGACATCTGCGGTTACGTTCCACTTTGCAAAGGTGTTAAGATCGGAGCCGTTAAGAGCAACAGTGTCGGTTGGTGTTGCAATGAAATCACCTCCTGCATTCGTCCAGGAATTAACACCGTCATACGTGTCCCACGTAACGTTAAGCTCAGTCCAGTTTCTTGCAGGGTTTTGTTGTACGCGGTGGAGGGAGTAGTTGAACTTCGTTGCAGTATCGTCTCCTGTGGGAATGGAATAAAAGTATAAACCAAGCTCTGCGTTTGTAATAGTAACGTTGGGCGGAATGTGGGAGAGATCAAAAGAGATAATTGATCGGTGAATGTTATTATTGTTTCTATACCCCGCTCTGAGTTGACTTGTTGAACCATAATTCGTGGATGATTGTGATCCGCTTCTAAAGCGTGCATCACTAATATTTGCAGGACCTGTAATTGTCTCTCCAAATCCTGGGTCTCCTGGAAGAAGAGTGATGGTGTAATTTTGTCCTGGTGTCATGTTGGTGAGAATAAGAGTGTAATTGTCGTCATCAAGACAGGTTTGTGAGGTGAAATTGAAATCAGTACATTTGAAGAGATTATTTCCTTGCGCGGTGAAGGTGACGTTGATGTATTCAAAGTCCAGTCCTGTTGGGTCAAGCGCCCACGTATTCTCAAGAGATTCTGAATCATTGGTGATATTGGTTAGTCTAAGCATGCTTTGCCCTGTTGACACGTTGTGATTAATAATAACGATTTCTTGGACACTCGTCTCATTGAGTGGTATTGCAGTGATGTTCTGCAACTCACCAGACTGGTTTGTGATGGTTGCATTTACTGCTACGCTACTTCCAGATTCATCAACTACCTCAATGGGCTGTGTGACTGGCTCGCCAATGGAGATGAGTCCTTGTTCCATTGTGAACCACATCACGAATTCAGAAGTGTGCGTATCACAATCATCTGCGCCGTCTTGTTCACAATACCGGATATCAGGTGTTGTTGTGTTAACATCACGCGCCCAAGCATATTGCGGGTCTTGATTTCCATCATCGTCGTTTTGGGTGACCATCATTCGCACATTTGTGTAATTTGCAGTCCAGGTAATGGGAGTCCAAGCACTATTGCTGATATCCTCTGAGCCGTATTGGAAATTGACTGCTTTTGAGAAGTTCGCATTGAGTACATCAATTGCAAGGTACGCAAAGGTCTCGGAAGGATTTGACGTATCACAATTATTGCCTGTTCCTTGATGTGTACAGCCAATAATATTTGCACCTGTTGTGGTAATATCATCAACCCAGGCTACTGGTGCTATGTTTGATCCTCCCTGATTATATGTCTGTGCTTGAGTAAATACATAAGGGGTGTTGTTGAAGGTCTTGGAAAACGTAATAGGCGTATCTGCGCCATTGGTTGAAGCAATTACTGTTCCTACCTCCATCCACTCAGGGTATGGTTTTGAAGGGTCAAAAACGAAGTAGTGCAACGTTTCATTAACCACGGTGGGATCACACGTAGTAGCTCCGTTATCCTGACAAATAGTGATATTCATATGTGTGGTGTTGATGGAATAGATAAGTGGGATGAGCGCGCTGTCATCATCTGTAGGTCCTGCGTTCTGTGTTACAGGTGTTGCGAAAATGAGCGGTGTTGTGGAATAGGTCTGATTGAACTTGACAAGTGTTGATGCGAAGTTGCCAAGAGTAACTTCTCCCGTCTCTCCAAAAATTACTTGAGCAGGAGCGGGGTCAGGAGCATTTTTTACAAGAAAGACTACATCATCATTATCATCATAGGTCCCAGATCCTCCAGAAGAATCTGAGCAGGTCTCGCTTTGCACACCCCCTGGATTATATTGGACCCACACTCTTACTGAGTGATTTCCTTCAACTGAGTCTAGCGTTAGGTTGTTGAAGGTGATCTTGGTCAAACCACCCGCAGGACAGGATAATGTTTGCTTTACAGACCACGAAGGAGTGTTTGCGTTGCTTGTGTAGACAAGTCCAATGAAATCATCAGCCGGGTTTGAGTAGCAGTTCACCCATGCTTCAACCTGAATGGTGTCTCCAGGTCTGAAATGTGAGTTATTGAGACTGGTGATGGTAATGTTCTCAACAGATTCGTCTGTGAGGTATGTTCCTGAAGTTCCGTCAGTACAGGTATCAATGGTGTTTGGTTGATTTGGTTCAGGCGTTGTAAGAGAATCTCTTGACTGTAATAATGAGCTGTTTGCACTGCAAGGAGACTCACCGTTTGCACAATACGGAGCAGTAAACGCGTTGGAGTATTCTGCGTAGGCAGGGTCAGTTGCGTTAAGTGTTAAAGCATATCCTTCGCGCTCTTCTAGGTCCGCTACTTTCACCCAGCCTCCTGTAACAGTACAATAAGGATTTCCCCGCTCATCAGTTTCCTTTGAACACGTACGAGTTACCACACATTCCTGTGTTGAGAAGTTCCAAGAAGCACACTTATAGAGTTGTTTTCCTGCATGGTTTGGAGAGATTTTTACAGTAAGATTATCAAAGGAAAGATGTTCTGGATTAATCGCATATACTTGAGAGACACCAGGAGTTTTAAGGATACGAGAATTTGCAATGTTAAGATCTATATTGAGTTCGTGAAATGTTGAGGTTTCATTTAATGCGTGGATAGTTATGTTTGTGATTTTACTCGTAGGATCTTTGAGTGTTACGAGCACATCGGATGCGCCTTGATGTTTTCTTAACGTAACGATGTCGTTAGGCAGTAAGTAGTTTTGACGATCAAGGATATCAACGGGTTTCACGCTTGTTGCAAACCCAGCCACAGTTGGTTGCAGGGAAACATTGTAGATCTCCTTTTCAACCGTTGCAATTTTCTTCCAACGCCCGTTACATCGTTGAGATTGAAACTCCCAGGACTCACACATGAAGATGCTTTTCGCAGGAGTTCTAGAAAGAATCCTCAAATTTGTTGCATTAAGTGCAACGCCATTTATGCTGAACATGTTTGTCCAACCATCGCGCAGGTCATCTTTTGATACGGGGACGGGTTCTATAAACAACTCTCTTGAAGCGCCTGAAGACTTCTTGAAATACTTGACGAGTTGGATATACCCATTAAAGTTATTCTTCGGTTGGATTATGACATCTATGAGGTCTTTGTTCTTTTTATGCGCCACTATGCGCTGATCTGCATCAACGAGGTAATCCTCTTTATCAAGAACATCTACTGGTGCAATGCTTTCTCCAAAACCAGGGTCTTCAGGAGTGAGTTCAAATTCATATTCCTCACCGGGTTCAAGTTCTACTCCGCGTACTTTTTTCCATTTGCCTTCACAGCGTTCTTCTTCAAAATTCCACTCCACACATTTAAAGAGAGATCTTCCCTTAGCTACCGCTTTTACCTTTGCTTTGGTAAAGTTGACACTCTCGGGGTCAAGAGCGTATGCCTGAACGAAGAGAGGTTTTTGCTCTTGGGGGTTTAGTTCCTGCACTCCTAGTTTGAGTGAGTCACCTCTCACGTCTTCAAAGAGAATTTCTTTTATTGATGAGTTCCGAGTCGTTATGCGCACTTGTTTTACATCTTCACCGATAAAAGTAGTCTTCCTGCGTACGTCAAGAGTTATGTTTTGAGGCGTGTTTTGCGCGTCTGCTATGGAGATTACTGTGAACGCTTCCGAGGCATCTACTGGAACACCAACAGTTAGAGTATAGATGCGAAGAAGAACAAAGAAGATAAAGACAAGAACAAAACTGAAGATCAACGGAGACTTTAGTGCCACTATTAGGGAGTTCTGGTTACGCTTCATGCGGCTCCTCCCGGTCATTTGAGTGGTAAATCACTTTTGACTGATAATCTATATTCCAATAAGTGAAGAATTCCTTGAGCTGCGAATAGTGATCCGAAGGAATGATAACTACGCTTGGGGCGATGTGCTGCGCGTTTAGCGTGTCAAGAATTCCTGTTGAGCCATTTCTTCCTTTGAATGCATAGTGGAATTTCACCCTTTGAGTTGGAGAAAGTTGTCTTGTTGAGAACTTTACCAACACCCCTTTTTCAAAGCCATCCATGCGGTTAATACGATTAACAGCAGTTTATAAAAGTATCTTTGGACTTGAATCATGAATTATCCGTGCAGATGGCATATTCTACAGAGGGCAGAATCTACAGGTGGCACATTCTTCCAAGAACGCAACTATCACTTGCAAAAGAAGTCTAGCAATCTACATGCGTCAAAATTACTTTCGTGCAAATTACTTTTGTGCCTTACTCTTTTGCACTTTTCCAATGGTGAACAGGCGCAGAAGAATACCCACAACAAAACAGATCACAGAAATAAGTGCGAATCTGTCTGTGAGTATTATTTTTCCTGCAAAGAAAAGAGCTATTGACGCGATGAGAAGAGCAAATGCCAAAAAAATGAGAATATTCGCAAGACGGAACACCCTAGTAGCAAGCGAAGTGTTTGCATTCTCGCGGATTTTACGTTTGAAGAGATTTTTGAATTCCTTATTAAGAGAAGATTTCTTTTTAGTGGTTGTTGAGTCCACCAATGCACCGACTTCTTTTTTCGTTCGGTGGGTGATTGATGCCTTCCTGAAACCTTCTTTTTTGAGGTTGCGTACTTCCTTGAAGAGTTGGTTGAATCGATCTTCTTCAACTGCTTCTTTTTCAAGCTCTTTTATGTATTTCTTGAAGTATTTGAGTGTTTTTTGAAATCGCGTCTGAGAGACAAAATTCACTTTTAGCGATTTTACTTCTTCTTGTAATGCTGAAATACCATCCAGGGCTTTTGCAAGTTGCTTTTTTAGTGCTTCTTGCTCCTTACGTGATACGGAGTGAGATTTCTTTTGCTCTTTGAGAGCATCTTCTATATCACTTATTCGAGAAAATGATTGTTTGAACTGATCTTGCGTGGTTGTAAACTCCTTGTTGATATCCTCAACGAGTGCTTCTGCTTGATCAATGTGCAAGTATTCTTTTTTAATTTTTGAGAGCAATGCTTTTTCTTGTTTTTTGAGTGTTGAGCGCAACTCCTTTCCTTCGAAAGCAAGTTCTCTTTGTAAATGCACGAGTTCTTTTTTAAGTCTATCAATATCTTTTTTGGCGGAATCAACGTGTTTTCCATACTCTTTTTTTGTAACACTTGAGTGTTCAAGGTCAATAAGCTCTTTTTGTGTAAGTGCAATTCTTTCGCGAAGATTTTCAAACTCTTTGCTAATTCGCGCATTTTGCTTTTTCGCTTCTTTTACCGTAAGATAATTTTTATGTCTTTTACGTGCGCGGAGTTCTTGCTCATTTACTCGTGCAAGTGCGTTTTGGATGAGTTCTTTTCTTTTTTTCTCATCTTTTTCAAG
>RFJL01000009.1 GCA_003695435.1 Candidatus Woesearchaeota archaeon | reverse complement strand
GTTCTGATCGTATCCAACATCGTAGGTTACTGTCACGGTTGATGCTGTGTAGTCTCCATCGAAGTAGCTAAGTGATCCTCCTGTGAAGGGTAGGCTATCAATGATGATGCCGTCGCTTGATGCCCAGTTGCTCCAACTACCGTTGTAGTTGGCATTTCCGTTTTGTGCGCGTACATTTACATAGTATTGTTTTCCTTCATCAAGTGTAACGCTTTGAGTTATGTCGGTGAGTGTTGTTTTTGTTCTGTTTACTATCGATTCAAATCCGGGGTCGGGGTATTGAGCTGTTCCTATTGAGTATTCGTAGAGAATGATATCCGATTCATTGTCTTCGAATTGCCAAGTGGCGTGGAAGGTTGTTTTTGTTTGCTGCCATGTTCCATCGTCTAAGACGAAGAGTGCTACGGGCGGTGTTGGGTCTATGTAGAGTATTCCATCTGATGATGCGATGTTTCCCACTAATCCAAAGGAATCATAAGCGCGCACTTTCCAGTAGTAGATTGTCTGAGTGGTTGCATTGATAGTTACGTTTGCGGAGTTATTGGTGGTTGGTGTCCAGTCAATGATGACGGTTCCATCACTCTCTTCTATTCTGTATTCATAGTAGGTGAAGTCCGGATTAGAGCTGAGGTTTGTCCACGTCGCGCTGAGGTTCTTTGAATTCGTAAGGTCTCCAAAGTCATTGACAAAAGTTATTTCAAGGGAGTCTGTGGGAAGAGTGATGGTGGTGGTAAGGTTGCGTGAGGTGTTTTCTCCTTGTGCGTTTTTTGCTACTGCGTAAATGGTGTTAGTTCCTGCCCAGATGGGAAGTGTCGCGTTAAACCACCTGTTAGGCACTTCTTCGTTATAGATGGTTACAGTCTCACCGATGGAAACATTACTCTCAAGGGGTGGGTAGGTAACGAAGTAGGGGTCTTGTCCTACGGGGTTGATGATTGAGGTGATGTTATATCGTTTGAAGTGTGTTGTGTTGTGTCCTGAAAATTCAATGTACTTTCCTGCGTAGGTTGCGTTATTGAGTCCTGCGTCGTAATCTGTTTCTTTGAATCTAATAAGCGTGTCTCCTTTTGTTGCTGCAATAGTTACTTGCGTTGTTGTAAGTGGTGTTGAGGTACTTGAGAAGTTTGCAGTTGTTGCTGATGAGTTAACAACAGTTTGTTTTCTTGATCCCTCGCTGTTCTCTGAAAAAATGAATACTTGAAGATCAGGCGAGTTATCCAAGACGTATCCGTATATTTGCAACGAGGTGATGTTGAAATAACTCGTGTTAAGGTCTTCGAGAATTGGTGATGCGGGGTTTGCTGTTCCTTGTGAGTTTGCTGTTCGTACAATCCAGTCTTGTGCTGCAAGGCCTGCGTTTCCTGCTTTATCAGTTCCCCATGCTGAGATGGAGTTGTTTCCTACATAGAGATCCACATCATCAAATCTGAAATACCCATTGGGAAAGGGAGCATCGAAGATTGATACTTGTACTCCCGGAGAGATCGCAACTTCAAGTCCGGGATCGATGACAACGCGAATCTCGTTTCCTGTTCTGTTAACTTGTGTGACGTTGTACCGTGTGAAGTATGTTTTGTTGTGATTTGAGAATTCTAAGTAGCGGTTGTTTGCATTGTTAAGCGCATTTTCTACTGCTGCGCTCCAGTTAAGGAATACGACAGTGTCATTAACTGCAGCGGCGTACGTTACTACTTCGGTGTTGAGTACGGTGTTTGAGGTTTGGTTAGAGACGTTTGTTGTGACGTTGAAGGTGAAATCGCTTGATTGGTTGAGTACGACTACGGTAACATTTACCATAGGGTCGTTTTCAAAGTATCCTGCGATGGTGGTTGTGGTATCATTGGTGTTTTTTGATCCCTTAACGAGTATTTGCGGGTAGAGGATGGGTGCTTGAGGAGGCGTTGCGTCATAGATAAATGATTGATTTGTTGCGATAAATCCTATGTTTGGGAAGAGGTAGTCGTCTGTACATTGTACGTTCCAGATGTAGTTTCCTTCGTTTAAACTAACGTTGGTAAAATTATTTTGAACCCCTTCTGATATGGTGGTGTTTGTAAGTGTGGTGATGAGAGCTCCTGTATTTGACCACACGTAGAGTGTACATGAGGCGATGCTTGCTCCGCTATAGACGTTGCTTTGATCCGTTGGCGTGTAGAAGAAATCAGTATCTGCACTCACGAGGATTGGCGAGTCTAATGTTCCGTTGGGAGGTGTTACGTCACACTCAACGCTAGGCGTAAGTTCAACTGCTTGTAATGATGGGTTGGTGTAGTTGTTTCCGATGTTATTTACACACAGGGAGAGTCCTGTAACGGACGTGAGGTTGATGGTTCCTGTGGTGATGCGGTTGTTGTAGAAAAACACGTTGCTACTTTGTGGATTGTACGTGATGATACTTGGTTGTGCACTTGATGAGAAGGTGTTTTGTGTTGCGTTGATGTTGTTTCCAAAAAGGTGGAGCGCAAGAAGTGCTCCGGTTGAAAGGGTGTTTCCTATAAGATCTATGGTGACGTTGTTGAGGTAGATTCCTTTGTTGAAGGTGCTGTTGATGATTTTGTTTCCTGCTGTGTTGGGGTTGGTAAGGTTAATGGCCGCAACTCCATTAGGCAAGGTGATGGTAATGTTTTCTGCAACCACGGCTGCTGTTGCGTTAGAGAGAATTCCTGTTGCATATCCTGTTCCTTGTATGGTGGTGTCCTGTATGGTGAGACTTGCTCCAGAAGCTATGTTTATTGCTGCGGTGTTAGGAGTGAAGGTATCCGTGTTACTGATGATGCAGTTCCTAATCGTTGTTGATGATGCGTAGGAGGTAAGATTGATTGCAAGATCTGCTTCCTTGATACTCCACCCCTTACAGTCGAGTGTGATTCCGGATGCGTTGATGGTAAGAGCAGGGTTTGCATTGGTACAAGTTAGATCTTGTGTGAGATTGTATTGTTCGTTGGAAATGTTGAGTATTGCACTGCAATTATTGTTTCCTAGTGTTGCAAAACCTGTTATACTGGGTCCGAAGAAAATTGCTGATCCTATGAGTGCTATGACTAGTGTGGTGAAGAGTGCAAGAGTTCCTAGTTCTCCTTTGGTATACATTGCTGTAGTCATAGCTCTTCGAGTTTGCTTTGTTTTTGAGAATACCTCTTTACAGATTTGTTGAGGTTTTCTTCGTTAAGATCTATTTTTGAAGCTTTTGCCTTGATCTCTTTGACAAGAGTATCATCTGAGGAGAGTTTAGAGTCCTCTATTTTTTTGAGAAGAATTCCTTCATCGGTGATGGTGTACACCCAGAAGGCTGCGCCTGCTTCTATGCCTAGTTCTTGTCGTACATCCTTGGGGATGACGATTTGTCCTCTGTTATCCGCTTGGACAACCTTTGGGTATTTCCGCATTTCTTTCTTATTTTCAGTGAAAATTAAAAGATAATCAGAGAGAACATCTGATTTTTTGCATAGCTGAACGATTTTCAGATGTTCTTCTCCGAATATCTACCAAAGTTTCTGAAAGTCAGAGAACAAGGCTTTATAAATGTTTGTAAAATGAGTAGTGTAATGATCATTGTTATTACCGGAACACCCGGGACAGGAAAAACAACCCTTGCAAAAGCGCTTGCAACACGTCTTGATATAGAGTATATTTCAGACAAGCACATTATTGACAAATACGACCTTGCAGAAGGTTTTGACAATGAGCGCAACGCAGCAATTATAGATGAAGAGCGATTCGCACAAGCGCTTGAACAAGAAACACGCGATAAAAATGCAGTAATTGACTCACATCTCTCCCATTTTATTGATCCCGCAAAGGTTGATTTGTGTATTGTTACAACCTGTGAGCTAGGAACGCTCAAAAAGCGCTTGCAACTGCGCGATTATTCAGATCAGAAAATCAGAGAGAACTTAGATGCGCAGATTTTTGAGACTTGTTTTTTTGAAGCACAAGAACTCGGACATAATGTGTTAGAAATCAATACTGAAAGTCAGATCGATCTTTTGGTTGAAGAAATACTTGAAGAAATCAAGAAACAAGAAACAACAAAAAATTGCGATATTTAAGATAGTGTTCTGTTATTGTCATCAACCGTTCTCCAAGTCTTTGTAGCAGCACTTTGCAAAATCACAAACGAACCGGCGCCGAAGCGTTAAGTACTTTTCAAAAAAGAAAAAACTGCAAACAAAACTCAACAAACAAGACATAACAACCACATCAGAACATAACAAATACACCAGAAAACAGAGGTGAACTAAAAGAAGAAAAAACGTGAAAAAAATGCACAAAAATATTCAAAAATATTCAAAAAATTAAACAACCAGAGTTACTCTAGTTGTTCGGATGTTAAAACAGCAACTCTGTTTGAATTCTCGCCCGGCTCAGCAGCAACAACGACTTTTACCCTGTTTTTCTCTGCGGATTCGATAATATCTTTGTCAGGGACACCATCCATAATTATTGCGTGAACACCGCTTCCTAGGCTTTTAACCGTTGCTGCAAGTTCAGTGGTGGGAACTTTTCCCAAGATGTTCATCTGATCATCTACAATGTATGCGCCGCGCGTTCCGACAAGGTCTTCTAGCATCTCTTTGAAGCTCTCCTTGTCTTTTGCAGAGAGTTCTGTTTTACGTGAGGAACGTCTTGTATCTCTTTTGTTTTCGCGTTTGTTACTGCCTCTTGAATCATCTCTTCGTTCATCCCTTGTTTTGTGAACTCTTTCTTGGGGCTTGACGTTTGCAAACTCATGTTTTGCTTGTTCTGCAGCAATTTTTGCGCGAAGGCATTTGTGGATCTCTTTTTTGGTGAGCTCTTCCACCTCTTTACCGTCAGGTGCTTTTGTTACGAAGTCAATTTCCGCGGTTTGTAAGAGTGCCTTTACTTGTAAATCGCCTCCGCGATCACCATCAACAAAAACGATCACTGTTTTCTCTTTGCACAAGTCAATCACGGTTTGAGGAACGTTGCTTCCATTCATGCCAACAACGTTTTTGAATCCGTGTTTGAGCATATTGAGAACGTCTGCTCTTCCTTCAACAAGGATAACTTCTTCTGCTTCATCAATTGAAGGTCCTGCTGGAAGTTTGTCTTTTCCGTAGCTAGTAATTTCCATCTGGCGCACGGATTGTGCAACTTCGTCAGAGAGTTCCTGGCTATCTGGAATGACTTTGTCTTGAAGTTCGCGAAGAAGCGCCTTTGCTCGCTCAATAACTTGTTGTCGTTTTGATACACGAACATCTTCAATGTCAGTAACTTTGATTTTCGCGTTGCAGGGTCCGATCCGCTCTATAACTTCAATTGCTGCGCCAATGATTGCAGTTTCTGCCATATCCAAGCTCGAGGGAATGGTGATTGTTCCGGATGTTTTTCCCCCTTTTGTCTGGGATTGGACCTCTATTCTTCCAATGCGACCGGATCTTTGCAATTCGCGCAGTTCTAGTTCTGTTCCGAGTAAACCTTCTGTTTGACCGAAAACTGCTCCGATGACATCAGGTCTATCGACCACTCCATCAATATCTATTGTTGCATTAATGATGTATTTTGCTGATACTTGGCTGATTTTTGCCATTGTTATCACTTCCGTTTTAGTTATTAGGTGTATTGCTTAACAAACGCTGTTAAGCTAAATCTCTAAGAATATCCTACATACAACATCTACTGGCAAGTTGTACAGATCAGCTGCAACAGGGCGCAAGCCTGTTTGCGATTCTGTTCTTACCGCGAATGTGATGAGTGATGATTCTTAGTGATTTGTGAACCACGAGGGTTCGCTCGCCTTGTAACAGGTGAATATGATGCCTGCGACACTAACTCCCGGGTTCATTGCTTGGCTTTGCCGTACGCTTGACCGAGTACTCTCGTGGCAGGCTGATGCGCACAAGAGTGTCTTGTCTTCCTTGCAACCCACGAGTTGTGGAGCTCTACAAGGACCCATTTGTGCATCTGAGGTAGTATAATCAAATCTCTTTTATAAAGGTTCCTTTATGTTGAAACCTATCGGGGACCAAAAAAATCGGTCCCGTTTAGGAAAGAGGTGTTTGTTACTACTTAATGGGTACTACTAATATATAAAGATTTCTTCAATGTACCCTACAGGTTAGCACAGCTTTAAAAGAGGGCTAAAAAGAATACAGAACATGGGAAAGATCACGAGAGAGAAATTTAAGACCTATGCAAACGTTTTTGACGAATTCACCCGAAGAAATATCTTCAAACTAGCAACGCAAGGTCATTTTGAGGAACTTGAAAGCTCCATCTCGTTAGGAAAGGAGGCCAACATCTTTACCGCGCGAACAAAAGAAGGAGAGCTCAAAATCGTTAAGATCTACCGTCTTGAAAACTGTGACTTCAATAAAATGTTTGATTATATCAAATATGATCCACGGTACTCTTCCATTAAGAAAAGACGAAGAGAGATTATTTTTTCATGGGCGCAAAGAGAATTTAGAAACCTTCTCAAAGCAAGGGAAGCAAATGTACGAGTTCCCACCCCCCACATCTGCTTGCACAACATCATCATCATGGATCTTATCGGAGACAAGCGCGCAGCACCCCAGCTCAAAGACGCAATTCCTCACGACCCTTCAGCGTTTCTTCAAGACACAATCAACGAATACAGAAAACTCCTCAAAGCAGGACTTGTTCATGGCGACCTTTCAGAATTCAACATCCTCAACCACAACGAAAAGCCCGTGTTTATAGACTTCTCTCAAGCAACAACCATAGAATCGCAAAACGCAAAAGAACTTCTTGAGCGCGATGCGAAGAATCTTGCAAGGTTCTTCAACAAGAGAGGTGTTGAAACAAATCAAACGGAAATCTACCAAGCGATAACTTCATAAAGAGCGTGCAAGGAAAGAACAAAAAGGAACAATGGAATTTAGCTATGAACTTAAAGTGCCAAAAGACCGCATCGCAGTACTCATAGGTACAAAAGGTTCAACAAAACGCAAAATAGAACAAATAACCCATGCAAAGATTGACATTGACTCAGACGAAGGCGATGTTATCCTCTCAGGAACCGATTCTTTAGGGTTATTCACTGCAAGAGAAGTGATTCGAGCAATTGCAAGAGGATTCAATCCCGAAATTGCACTGCTCGTTCTCAAACCAGAATACTCTCTTGAAATCATCAACATGCAAGACTTCATTGGAAAGTCAAAGAAAAGTCTTGAACGCGTACGTGCAAGAGTTATTGGAACAGAAGGAAAAACCAGGAAATTCATAGAAGATGCGACCGAAACATACATCGTAATTTATGGAAAAACAATCGGAATTATCGGAGAAATTGAAAAAGTCACTCTTGCGCGCCAAGCAATAGAAACTCTTTTAACGGGAAGTCCTCACGCAGGTGTGTATCGTTGGCTCGATAAAAAAAGAAAAGAAATGAGAAGAGATGAGGTGAGTTTATGACTACAGCAGCTGAACAAATGGCTCAAAAACAGAGAAGTATCTCCGTTGCCGAATTTTTTTCAAAAAATAGACACCTACTTGGTTTTGATAATCCAAGAAAATCTCTTCTCACAACGGTAAAAGAAGCAGTTGATAACGCTCTCGATGCTTGCGAAGAAGCACGCATTCTCCCAGAGATCATTGTTGAAATTATTGACATGGGAACTGATCGGTACCGCGTCATCATAGAAGATAATGGTCCTGGCATTGTAAAAGAACAAATTCCAAACATCTTTGCAAGACTTCTTTATGGCTCTAAATTCCACTCTATGAAGATGAGCAGGGGTCAGCAAGGAATTGGTATTTCCGCTGCGGTAATGTACGGCCAACTCACAACAGGAAGACCTGCGCGCATCACCTCAATAACAGGAAAGGGAAAACAAGCACACTACTACGAGCTTAAAATAGATACGACAACAAACACGCCACAAATTCTCAAAGATGATGTGGTTGAGTGGAACAAGGAACATGGAACGCGCATCGAGATTGATCTTGAAGCCGGCTACTCCAAAGGTGCAACCTCAGTTGATGCTTATCTTAAACAAACAGCAATTGCAAACCCCCACGTCACTATTATTTACACCAATCCAAAAGCGGAACAATTTATTTTTCCTCGCGTAGTTGAAGAGCTCCCCGCAGAAGCGCAAGAAGTAAAACCACATCCTTATGGTGTTGAACTCGGGTTGCTTATGCAAATGGCACATCAGACATCGTCAAGAACAATGTCGGGATTTTTACAACAAGAGTTTTCACGAGTCTCCTCACAAGTAGCAAAGGAGATCTTGCAAAAAGCAGGTGTTCTTGAAAACGCAAAACCTGCTGATCTTACCCGTGAAGCTGCTGAGAAAATCATCCGCGCAATTAAGGATACGAAAATCATGGCGCCTCCCACCGATTGCATTGCGCCAATTGGCGCAGAGGCACTCAAAAAAGGTCTTAAAAAAGAAATCAAAGCAGAATTCTACTGCGCGACAACGCGCCCTCCTGCAGTTTATCGAGGAAGCCCTTTTATTATTGAAGTAGGTCTTGCCTATGGAGGGGAGCTTAAAGGAGACTCTGTTGCAAAAGTATACCGTTTTGCAAATAGAGTGCCATTACAATACCAGCAAGGTGCTTGTGCGTCAACTGCTGCGATAACTCAGACAAATTTCAAAAGTTATGGACTACAACAATCTAAAGGTTCTCTTCCCGTAGGCCCTCTTGCTATTGCCATTCATATCGCGTCTATCTGGGTTCCGTTCACGTCAGAATCAAAAGAAGCTATTGCTCACTATGATGAAATCATCAAAGAGATGAAGCTCGCGCTTCAAGATGCGGGAAGACAACTTGCAAAATATGTCAATAAGAAGAAAAAACTCAAAGGAGAATTACAGAAAAGGTCTTACATTGAAAAATATATCCCTAGTGTTGCACTTGCCATCAAACAAATTTTAGATCTTACCGATGCGCAAAAGGCAGAAATTGAAGAGCGTCTCAAAGGGATAATGGAATCATCACGTGGAGAAATTAAAAATATCGCTGATACAAATGAAGAGTATGATGAAGAATTCGCAAAAATTGGAAAAGAGGACGAAGAGTCTTCTGATGATGAGGATGATGAACAATGAAAGAAACTCTTAAGAAAATCCAAGGAACTGCTCAACGCGTACTTTCAAGCATTGAACACCAAGAAGCACCCGTTCTTACCTTTCCCATTCGGTCACTTTCAAACGTTGAGTATAATGAAAAGGAGGGGTACTTCAAGATTCTCAACAAAGTTAAGGAGAGAAAACTCACGGCGAACACGATTAAAACATTTGCACAGACCCTTCTTTTAATGAATGAGTCTAAGAAAATCATTGAAACAGATGATATTATGACAAAAAGAGAGGCGTATTACGTCTCAAAGAATTGGGGGGATGCGAAGTTTAACGAACAACCAGAGTCAGATGCCGTGATGGACGATATTGAAGCTATGATGCGTACGCAAAGAGAACAAATCGGATTCATTCCTGAAGAGGATGGCGGGGCTGTTGCGGGCGCAATCACCATTATTGAAAAAGATCCTGAGACGGGAGAAGATATTGAAATTGATTGTACTAAATTCGCTTCGGGCGCGTACAACATTCCCAACCAAGTAGAAGGTTTGAAATTCAAGACTAACGCAAAATTTGTCCTCGCAATTGAAACTGCGGGTATGTTTCAACGTTTAGTCAAGCACAAGTATTGGAAGAGTGCTAATTGTATTCTTGTTTCACTCAAGGGAGTTCCTTCACGCGCGACAAGAAGGTTTATCCGAAAACTTGCTGATGAGAATAAGCTTGACGTCTTTGTCTTTACTGATGGGGATCCTTATGGATACCTTAACATTTATCGTACTCTTAAAGTGGGCTCAGGAAACGCTGCGCACATCAATGAATTCTTTTGTGTTCCCAACGCGAAATTCATAGGAGTTACTCCTCAAGATATCATTGATTATAAACTTCCCACACATCCGCTCAAAGATATTGATATTAAAAGGCTTAAAGACGGTATGAAAAACGATCCCTTCGTTAAGCATCACAAAGAGTGGGAAAAAGCACTCAAACAAATGGCAACGCTCAAGAAAAGAGCAGAGCAGCAAGCATTTGCAAGTCATGATCTTAACTATGTTATTAGCACCTATCTTCCAGATAAGCTCAAAGACCATTCTAAATGGCTTCCTTAAACGTTTTTAAGAATGCAGAGGAGTAAGAGACGCGTGAAGTTCGCACTTATCGCACTTAATTTTATAAAGGACTGTTTTTCTTCTTGCTCCTATTAGGCGCCTGTAGCTCAGCCTGGATAGAGCAGCAGCCTTCTAAGCTGAAGGTCGAGGGTTCGAATCCCTTCAGGCGCGTTTGCCTTAAGGATTCGAAAAATGCATACAAGGCTCCTTGAGGTATGGTGAGTAGGTTAATTATTGGCGGCGTGGCCAAGTGGCTAAGGCAAGAGGCTGCAACCCTCTGATCCCCAGTTCGAATCTGGGCGTCGCCTCCTTTTTTACTTCTTCACTGGGGAAAGGGTTATTAACACCTCTTGACTTACACCACGTTATGGCTTGTGATATGTGTGGTAAAAATGCCTCTACTCGACCTGCGCTTGTAGAAGGCGTGGAATTACAGGTGTGTTCTCAATGTGCAAAGTTTGGTAAACCCGTTGAGAAAAAACAAGTTGTTAAAAAGCAACCGCGTCGTTTTGAAGAACCTCAAGAAACTCTTGTGCCAGATTACTCCGCACGTATTAAACGTGCGAGGGAGAGCAGAGGTCTTACACAGCGATCGCTTGCAATCCAACTTGCGCAAAAGGAAAGCGTCATTCACAATATTGAATCAGGGTCTCTTATTCCTAGTATTGATCTTGCAAAGAAGATTGAAAAACATTTGGGCATTGTTCTTCTTGAAATCGTTAAACCAGTTGTTCTTGAAAAAGAAAAAACAGACAAAACTAGTTCTCAAGGGCTCACTATTGGGGATGTTCTTAAAGAAAAATTAGGAAAGCTGTGATTGTAATTCTTCTAAACTGGTGAAGGACTCGAATTTTTTATCATTGACAATGAGGGTTGGAGTACTTCTAACCTTAAAGAGTTCTTTAAGGGCAGTAAGTGCTGGGTTGTCTATGTTGATATCAAAAGAGTAAATGGAAATATCAGGTCTTGTTCTATGCAAGTACGTAAGAATCGTTCCTTGTTCTGAGCACTTATCACAGTCTCCTTCATTTGAGTAGAAGTAAAGAATAAGATCGGTGTTTGTGGAGCATTGTTCTTTTACTTGTCTCATGAGTAACCAGTGGCGGATTTCAAGTAAGTGATAGAATTCTTTAAGTTCAATAACTTGAGGGTCTTTTGGTCCTCTTTGGGATTCCATGAAGTCAAGGCGCGATCCTATTTCAAAGAGTTCTTTAATGAGTGCCGTTGAGTTACTGGCTGCGCAGGGTTCTTGTTCAAGGATTTGGTATTGTAATTCAGATCCGAGTGTTGAGAGACGAATATCATTTTCAAGATCTCCTATGCTTTCAAGTTTTTGATCTGAGAGGTATGATCCAAACCAAAGTCCTGAGAAGAAGAGAAGTGTTGCTATGGCAAACGCTGCGATGTATTGGTGTGTGTGCGGTTCTCTTGGATTCATAAGTCTCTTCCCCCCCAGCGTATTTTTTTCCCAGTGATACGATAGTACATCGCAATAATCCACCAGAAGCTAAAGAGCAGGAGGTACGTGAACATAAAGTAAATGTAGGAGATTTTAAGTTTTTGCTTTTCCTGGGAGAGTTTTTTTGCAATGAGGACTGTTGTGATTGCAAGTGCGATTGCAATAATACTTAAGATGAAAAGCGGGTCAATGGAGATGTAGAAGAGTTGAGGTTTTTGGAGGAGCGAGAGCAGGTCAAAATTGATTGCGCGAAGATCTTGGAATGCTTGAAAGCTGTGACCTATGAACCGTATGGTTCCCCAGGTGACGACTATGACTGCAAGGAGAACGGAGAGGAATGATGAAGGAAGGATGAAAAGGCCAAGATTACCGTATTTTTTTGAGAAGAGGTGTGAGTAGTTAAGAACATTGTCTATGAATCCTTTGTACCAGCGAAGTCTTTGGCGAAGAAGTGCTTTGAAGTTTGAAACACCCATGGTGTAGACTGATGCGTTTATGGCGTTTTCTATGAGGTAGTGGTGTGATTGTATGCGAAGTGCTATTTCAATGTCTTCTGTGAGGTTGTGATTGTCGTATCCACCGTATTTGTCAAAGAATTTTTTTCGATAAATCGTGAATGGTCCGGGTGTGACGTGGATGGATCCTAAGAATGCAAATGCTTTTCTTAGGTAGACGCCCATAAGAAATTCTATTGCTTGTACTCTTTGAAGAATTGTTTTTGGATGATATACTTTTAGTGAGGGGGTTACCGCCATGACTTTGGGATTGTCAAAGTACCCCATCATCTCTTTAAGTGCGTTTGGTTCTACAAAAGAGTCTACGTCCAGGCATCCAAAAAGCTCGCCTTTTGCGTGTTTGAGGGCGTTGTTAAGAGCATCTCCTTTTCCTGCGTTTTTTTGAGTAAGTACGCGCACGCCTTTCTTTTCATAACTTTTTGCTATGCGAAGAGTGTCATCTGTTGAGCCATCATCAACGATGATAATGTCTAGTTTTTCTCGTGGATAATCCAGTGCGAGAAGAGAGTCCACCGTTCTTCTTAGGTATTTTGCACCGTTGTATACAGGAACTGCTATGGTTACGGTGTAGAGTTTTTTTGCTGGGGGGTTTTTGAGTCTGTGTCTGTTTTCAAAATAGGTAAGAAGAAAAAAACAGGTGAGAAAAAGACTGATGTAGGTGACGATGTAGATAAAGAGGTTGTTCATTGTATTTCGTAGAGGTCATATCCTCCTTTGCTATAAATCTTTTTGAAAGTATTCTTATCTCGCAGGATGAAGAGGAGTCCTTCTCCATCTCTGTACCAGATTTGTCCGTTTTTCATATGTGGCGTTATGAGGATGTGCGTGATTCCTGCGCTTTTAATGAGAGCCACACCTTCTTCAAAGTTTCTTTCATTGAAGAGTAAATCACTTACTTTTAGTTTGAATCGAGGATCTGATGATGATGTAACATAGGTTGTGGTGTATGCCTTGCGGTCTGCGATTGATTCTATGAGATACCCGTTTTGGGGGTGTGAGAAGATCACTGCGTTGGGAGGGGTTTTTTCTTTTGCAAAGGAGAGTGCGTCAAGTGCTGCTTGGTCTGGAAGATAAGTATATGCGCGGTCAAGATACGCAAGTTGTGTGAAGAGGAGTCCGCAGATAAGTGCGCAGATACCAACATAGTAGAAAAAGGGAGATTCCCATTTTTGTGTGAGTAAGTGGTGAAGCGACCATGCGGCGTAGGGAAGTAGGAGAAATGTTGCAAGCGCAATTGCGAAATCCCCTAAGTAGGGTGTAAGTGCAAAGGAGAGTATTGTGAGTGCGAAGACTACTTGGCTGGATCTGTGTTTTGACCAAAGACGCCAAATCGCAAATGCTGCAAGTGTGATGAAAAACACACCCACGCCTCTTTTAGCTCCTAGTTCAACAAAGAGAGAGGAGAGGGATAATTGTTCAGCGTAGTACGAGTAGAAAAGCGGTGCTTTTGAGAGTAGTGCTGTGAGCAGCCCTGTGCTTCCTGTGAGAAGAAGTGTTTTTTTTGAATCCTTCCACCCTTTAGTGAACACAGCGTAGGTGGTAAGCACGAGAATTCCCAGGAGTGTGTGCGCTATGCTTGCCGTTGAATAAGCTGCGAAAACGAGTAGGGTTGGAATGGTTTTTTGTTTTTTGAAAAAGTAGAGTGCTGCAAGAAGGAGTGCTATGAAGAGGAGAACTTGCGCATCGTAAAGTGCTGCTCCTACGGTGATGGGTGTAAGGAAGAGGAGGAATGTGCAGAGTATTCTAAAAAGGGGTTTTTTCTCTTTGAGTAGTGCGAAGGTGAGGAAGAGTATTGTTGCAAAGAGAAGAATTCCCAGCAATCTTTGTGAGGGGATGAATTTGAGAATGCTGTGATAGAGGTTTGGTTCTATGACAGGGTCTCTGTTGAATTTGAGGTCCGAGAGGACATCTTGGTGGAGTAGTTGTTCTGTGCTTAGTGAAGAAGGAAGTGTTGAGAAGACAAACAGAGGTATGATAAAGGTAGGTAGGGTGAGAAGATAGCACAAAATGGTGAAAAGGGTTTCTTTTTTCATTGTGTTGTGCACCTCACTTCGTAGAGGATAATTGATGTGTTTGATATGAGTTTAAAGCAGTCGTCAAGATAACTGTTAAGACCGTATTTTTTAACGTCTTCATCAAAGTAGAGTATGTGTGTTGCGGAATATCGCTCAAGAAATGGTAGTGCTTGTGATGCAAAGGAGCTTGAATAGATGTTGTCAATGTCTTGCACTACGAAATCAGAGTTGTCTACGAAGAGGAAGTTGGAGTCTGCTGCAACAGGTCTTTTGGTGATAAAGGCAACTGCATGCGCTTTGTCAAGAGTTGTCATGATGGTTGCGTTTTGAGGTAGGGGAAGTGTTGCGAGGTCTGTTTTCTCTTGTGTTGTGAGGAGCGGTTCTTTGTGCAGTGTGAGCGTGGGAACAACTGATGTTGCAAGGAATGCAATGAAAATAAGCGTTAGGAGTGCATAGGAGAGAGTTTTTGATTTTAGTGCTTTGAGTTGTGTGTTAAGAAGGCCTATTCCTTGCGCAAAGAGTATGCTTATTACGAGTCCTAAAAGAGGTATTCCTTGTTCTGCTGTGAGAAGTCTTGCAAATAGAAGGGTGATGATGACAAGAACTATGCTGAAGAGAAAGATGTCTTCGCGTTTTGCTCTACTTACGTAGTGGTATGCTGCATATGCTCCTAGTAAAGCAGGAATGAATCCTACTAAGGTGAGGAGTGTGAGGATGTGTTGGTCAAAAAACACATTTGGGAGATATGTTTGGGGTAGGTTAGAGTAGATAAGAGAGATGCCATGGAAGAAGAGTGCTTTTTTGTAGATGATGAGTTGTAGCCAGATGATGAGTGCTGTGCTGAAGATGTACACTTCCCGGTCGCGTTTGAGATACTTCTTGTGGGATGAGATGAGCAGGTAGGCAGTAAAGGATAGTGCGTAGATGAGTGAGAGCGGGCTCGTCAGCGCGAAGAGTGTGAGTGTTGTTGCGTAGAGGTATTGGTGTTGAGGTAGTCGAAAAAACAGCGCAATGCAGGAGAGGAAGAGGAAGAAGGTGAAGAGAAGGGGAGATGTTTCAGAGGTGAGTTGCATAAGTGAGGGAATGAACATCGCAGTTATTGCCGCAATAAGGGAGAGTTTGCGCGAGTGTGTAAGGTCAAAAGTGATGATGCCTACAAGGACGATACATCCTGCAAGAAGTAGTACTGTGATGAAGTGAAGTGCAGACTGGCCAAAAAGAGCGTAAAATGGTGCTACAAAGTAGTGGAAGATGAAGAGGCCGGTTAGTTCTCTTCCTTGGTAGCTTTGCGCATCTATTGAAGAGATATGTCCGTTTTGTGCAATGGTGGAGATGATTCTTTCATGAAAGTAGGATGAATCTTTGGTGTAATCAGCAGCAGGAGGAAACGCGAGGCTGAATATCATGGCTGCTATGCCGATGAGGAATAGTCCGTAGAGGAGCCTTTTGTCCATGCGTTCTTTTCCCAATCATCCCTTTATATACTTTGAGCTAAAGGTTTTTAAACGTTTAAACTGCGTGATAGGTATGCATTCTTCGCAGGTTTCCACAGGATCAGAAGTTATGGATGAACTGCTTCAGGGCGGTTTTGAGAGGGATATTATTACCACTTTGTATGGTCCTGCGGGATCAGGGAAGACAAATATTTGTCAGCTTTTTGCTCTGAGTGTGGTAAGATCGGGGAAAAAAGTTATTTTTATTGATACGGAGGGTGGTTTTAGTGTTGAGCGTATGAAGCAAATTGCTCCGGAGAATACGCCGGATGTTCTTAAGAGAATTATTTTTCTTACTCCGCATACGTTTGATGAGCAAAGAAATGCTTTTGAGAAGTTGGATCGTTTGATGTCTGAGGAGATTGGTGCGATTATTGTTGATACTATTTCTATGTTGTATCGTTTAGAGATGGGTAAGAGTGATGATGTGTATAAGGTGAATCGGGAGTTGGGTTTTCAAATTGCGTATCTGACGGAAATTGCAAGAAAGCATAAGATTCCTGTGATTATTAGTAATCAAGTATATGCTAATTTTGAGGATAGGACTCGTACGAACATGGTCGGAGGGGATATTCTTAAGTATGGTTCTAAGTGTTTGATCGAGCTTTGCGTACATTCCGGGTTTAGAACTGCTATTCTTAGAAAACACAGGTTTCTTCCGGAGGGAAGAAGTATTGCATTTAGAATTGAGAATGAAGGATTGAAAAAAATTGAGAAGAACGGCTCTTCTTAGCCGTTCCTTGTGTTCCAAAAGGAGTTTAGTCGTTGAGGAATTCTTCGACTTTGATTTCCATTTGGTCCTCTGAGGTGATTTTTCCCCATTTGAGCAGTAGTTCTCGTGCGAGGAGGTAGAAGAAGAGACCTAATGCTTTTCTTCCTTTGTTGTTGCAGGGTACGACGAGATCTATGTTGTTTGCCGTGTTGTTGGTATCGCAAAGTGCTACGATGGGGATTCCTGCTTTGACTGCGTCTTGAATTGCGTTTCTGTCAGGCCATGCGTCTACGACGAGCATGACTTTTGCTTCAATGAAGTTTCTTAGTGCTGTGTTGGTGAGTATGCCTGGAGGGTATCTGCCGGGAAAGACTCTTGCTCCTGTGAGTTTTGAGAAGAGACGTAGTGGTTTCCATGCGTTTTCTCTTCTTCCTACTACGATGATTTCTTCTGGTTTGAATTGTGAGAGGAAGTTTGCTGCAAGAGCTATGCGCTCATCAATTTTTTGTAGGTTGAGTACGTAGAGTCCATCTGGTCGTATTTTGTAGATGAAGTCCTTCATGTAGTTGGACTTGAATTTTGTTCCGATGTGGATTCCTGCTTTGAGGTAGGTGTCAATGGGTACTAGCATGGTGTTTGAGGATGTTTCTATTTCTGTCATTTTAGTCTATACTCTTCATAGTAGAACTTAGCTGTCTACTACGATTTTATCGCCCTCGTAGTGTGCGTAGAGTCCCAGAAAGGTGTTTCTGGCTATCCTCTATGCAAGGCTCTGTGTGCAAACCCTTGCTTGTAGTATATAAATATTTATTATTTTCAATATGGAACGTAAATGATCAGGGCATACTCCCACACTACAAGTATACCTGCAAACAACAAGGTTAACGATCCACCCAGAACAAAAGTGTGAAGAACCAACAGGAAAGAACAATGCAAGAACAAAAATTAAACCCCTCTATGCTGCACCTTATACGAACGGTTCTATTGCGGGGGTGGAGGAGGAATATCCTCGTCAAGATCATCGCTTTGAGACTCC
>RFJL01000008.1 GCA_003695435.1 Candidatus Woesearchaeota archaeon | reverse complement strand
GAAGAGTGAAGCTTACACCACAAGACAAAGCACTACTAGTCCTGCGCATAGGGCTTTGCGCAGTGTTCTTGTGGTTTGGCTTCTCACAACTCTTCACCCCTCAATTATTTTATGGATATCTCCCTCAGTGGGTGTATAACACCCTCATCACACCGCAAACGCTGATTTTTGTCAATGGAATCTTTGAAATCATCGCAGCAACACTCCTCTTGTTTGGCGTGCTTCCACGCCTCATGGCAGGACTTCTCGCGCTCCACCTCATCGGCATCATTATCAGTCTTGGCTACAATGACGTAGCAGTACGCGATGTTGGATTGATGATCGCAACCGCTTCACTTATTTTTGTAAAAGAGCACCCTAATGTGTTCAAGGAGTTAAAAAAATGGATTATGGATACCGCAAGAAACTGAACTGTACTGTTGATGAGGCGGAATCAAAAGTACGTGAGGCACTGCAAGAAGAAGGTTTTGGAGTGCTCACCTATATTGATGTCAAAAAGACGCTCAAAAAGAAACTAGACATAAATACAAAAGAATATCGGATTCTTGGCGCTTGCAATCCGCCTTTTGCGCACAAAGCACTGGAAGCAGAAAAAGAGATAGGGCTTTTACTCCCTTGTAATGTCATTATTTATGTAGCTGAAGACTTGTGTTGGGTCAGCGCAATAGATCCGGTTGTTGCTATGGGTATGATTGACAATGTAGCTCTTAAACCTATTGCTGAACAAGTTCGCAATAAGTTGAGAAAAGTCATCGACTCATTATAGGTTGTTACAATGCAGCAAATCAGTTAGAAACATAAAAAATATACGTAGTTAAGGATGCCACACAAATATTTATATATGATTTTTACATCATATGATATATGAGACATTTGAGTGAGGAAAAACTTCGTGCATACCAACAGTTTTTTGGAACACTCACAACACAGAACAGACTACGCATCATCAACGAACTCAGACATGGACCTCTTAGTGTGCAAGAACTATCCCAAAAAACAGGTATTGAACAAAGCGCAGTCTCACACAACCTCAAAAGACTCAAGCACTGCGGATTCGTAACAGTACAACAACAAGGAAAGCAAAGAATTTACGCCCTCAATAGCAAAACCATCTCTAAACTCATGGACATCATTGATGAACACATGAAAAAGCACTGCATAAAAATAGTACGAGGTGAGCGATGAACAAACACATCACAGCAATTCTCTTTATCCTGTTGATACCCTTAGCACTCGCACATACCGAAACAGGAATTGACGCACAAAAAATTATCAGCGCTCAGACACCTTGCTCTGAGCTCAACGACGAACAACTAGAAGCAATAGGAGACTACTACATGGAACAGATGCATCCCGGAGAGCAACATGAACTCATGGATGAGATGATGGGAGGAGAAGGATCTCCTCAACTCCATGATATGCATGTAAGACTTGCACAACGATTTTACTGTGATGAAACAACACGCAAGAATTCAGACACACAAAACAGGATGAGCTCATCAATGATGATGGGTGCAGGAGGAATGAACATGGGATATGGAATGATGGGAGGATACTCAATGATGGGATCGCTTGGCTGGGGACTATACAGCCTCGTCTATCTCGCACTTGCAGCATTCATCTTCTCAGTAATCTTCTGGGGAACAAAAAAATGGCTGCTAGGAGGAAAAAAATGAAAGACAAATGTGATGCGTTAAGACTAGGAAAAGCAGGAGCGATTGTCAGTGCAGTGATGATGGCTCTGCTCTGGATCGGCTGGCAAGTAGGCATCTATGCTAATGCAGCACAACAAATGGCAAACTGGCACCTGTTCTTCTCACAGAGCATAGGTGGACTGATTGCAGGAGTAATTGAAGGAGCAGTACACGGATTTATCTGGCTCTACTTGCTAGCATGGATCTATAACAAGCTTTGAATACTTTATGGCAAGGAGAACCCAAACACTACCTCTTGAAGGGCTCAATTGTGCGAGCTGTGTTGCTAAGATAGAAAAAGTAGTGAAAAAAGTCAAAGGAGTTTCTCGTGTGAGTGTGAACCTTGCCAATTCTCAAGTTACCATAGAATATGATGATAAGAAAGCGTCCCCAGAACATCTTGTCAAAGCAGTTGAAGACATCGGCTACAAGGTTATCAAAGAAAACAATTCCTTTGATCTTATCATCAAGGGCATGGACAGCACGCATTGTGTGAACATCGTCAAAAGCGCTCTTGACAAACACAAAGGAATTCTCTCAAAAGAACTCCTGCCCAATCAGCACGCGCAAATAGTCTTTGATCCTCGTATTACCAGCAAACAAGCAATACTTCAAACAATTCGTAATGCAGGATATGAACCATTTGAAGAAACAGATAAAGAAGAACAAGCACGTCAAAAAGAGATAGCTGAACTCAAAAACAAAGTCATCCTATCAGGAATTCTAAGCATCCCTCTACTCTACTTTGCCATGGGAGCACATATCGGCATCCACATGATTTCAAACACATCTCTTCTTGCACTCATCCAATTTCTACTCACAACCCCTATTATCATAGTGGGAAAACACTTCTACATCAGAGGATTTCGCTCACTTATCAAAGCAAAAACAGCAAATATGGATACTCTGGTAGCAGTTGGCACCGGTGCTGCGTATCTTTACAGCGTTATTGCAACAGGATTTATTCTTGCAGGATCAGATCTTTTTGGACGAGACGATATCTACTTTGAAGTTGCAGGCCTGCTCATTTTTTTCATCCTTCTCGGGCGCTACTTTGAAGCACTAGCAAAAGGGAGGACATCTCAAGCAATCAAAAAACTTATTGGATTGGCACCAAAAACTGCACGAGTAAAAAGAAATGGAAAAGAACAGAACATCCCTGTTGAAGATATACAGGTAGGGGACATCATCATCGTACGCCCCGGAGAGAAAATACCTGTAGACGGAGAAGTTCTTAGAGGATCTTCCTATGTTGATGAAAGTATGATCTCAGGCGAAAGCACACCTGTATTAAAGAAAAAAGGAGACTTTGTTATTGGCGCAACCATTAACAAAACAGGTTCATTC
The DNA here is from genome assembly GCA_003695435.1 of Candidatus Woesearchaeota archaeon. Lineage (NCBI taxonomy): Archaea > Nanobdellati > Candidatus Woesearchaeota > Candidatus Woesearchaeota archaeon. The sequence goes on along the minus strand of RFJL01000008.1, from coordinate 11,819 downwards.
ACCTTCAAAGCAACAAAAGTTGGAAAAGACACCGTTCTTGCTCAGATCATCAAGCTTGTTGAAGATGCACAAGCAAGTAAAGCACCCATACAACAACTAGCAGATACTATCTCCGCATATTTCGTCCCCATAGTTGTCAGCATAGGCATCATCTCAGCAATCATTTGGTACTTTGCAGGGCTAGGCTTTCTTTTTTCTTTTACCGTTCTTATCTCAGTACTCATTATTGCTTGTCCTTGCGCTCTTGGTCTTGCAACACCCACCGCAGTCATGGTGGGAACAGGATTAGGTGCGCAAAACGGCATTCTTTTCAAAAGTGCAGATGCGCTTCAAAAAGCAAGTACTCTTGACACCATCATCTTTGATAAGACAGGAACCCTTACTCGAGGAGAGCCCGCGGTCACAGACGTTATCGTCTATGAAGGAAAGAAGAAAGACATTCTTTTCAAAGCTGCGATTGCAGAGAAAAGATCAGAGCACCCTCTTGGCCAAGCAATTGTCAAGAAGGTCAAAAAAGTTCCTGAAGCTTCACGCTTCAACACCATTACCGGAAAAGGTGTGGAAGCGACCTATCAGCGACAAAAGATTCTTGTTGGAAACAGAGCATTGATGAAACTCAACAAGATCTCGTGCGAATCCATTGAAGAAGATATTAAAAAACTAGAATCACAAGGAAAAACCACTATGATTGTTGCAGTAAATAAGAACATAATCGGGCTTATTGCAGTGGCAGATCCAATCAAAGAAACTGCCATCCAGGCAATTAAAGCTCTTAAAGGCTATAGGCTTATTATGATTACCGGCGACAATGAACGCACTGCAAAAGCAGTTGCGAAACAAGTAGGTATTAGTGAGGTTCTCTTTGAAGTGCTTCCAGAAGACAAAGCAACAGAAGTCAAACAACTTCAGAAAAAAGGCGCCGTAGTTGCGATGGTTGGAGATGGTATCAATGACGCCCCTGCACTCACCCAGGCAGATGTCGGAATAGCCATGGGCGCGGGAACTGACATCGCCATAGAATCAGGAGATATCGTTCTTGTTAAAGATGACCTGCGCGACGTAGTAACTACAATTGATCTGAGCAAATACTGCATGCGCAAGATCAAGCAGAACCTCTTCTGGGCATTCTTCTATAACATATTAGGCATACCTATTGCAGCAGGAGCACTCTATCCGTTCACAGGGTTTTTACTCAACCCTGTCATCGCAGGAGTGGCCATGGCATTTAGTTCAGTAAGCGTAGTTGCAAACTCCTTATTGATGAAGAGATTCAAACCACGATGGTAAATCAAAAATACGTCGGGTACAGTCTTATCGGTCTTGCAGTATTACTTTTTGTCATTCTCGTAGTTGTTCAAGTAGAATTCAACACGCAAGCGGCATTTCTTTGCGAACAAATTGATGCAAATCCACATCAAACAATGGAGGAGTGCCCCGCACACAAAAGCACCACCCCTATGCTTATCACAATCTCTTTTTTGCTTGTCATAATCATACTCGTTATAGGAATACTCCTTCTCTATGTCCCCGCAAAAATCAAGAAAAAACTTCCCGCACTTGACTATGAAGAGAAACTCATTGTTGATGAAATACGCAAGACAGGCTCAGCCTATCAATCAGACCTCATCAAAGCAACGGGATTTAGCAAGGTCAAGATGACCCGCATCCTCGATAAGCTTGAAGGCAAAGGAGTTATTGAGAGAAGGAGACGCGGAATGACCAACATCATTTTTTTGCGGTGAAACTAGTTTCACCGGTACTTTAAAAAGCTGTTTCACATCAGATTCGGGGCATGAAACAAGCAATACTCCTAGCAATCATTCTGGTTCTTGCTGGCTGTTCTCAACCCAGTCCAGAACAACTCACAGGATCTGCTACAGATGTTCTCATGTACAAAAACCCCAATTGTGGTTGTTGTGTAGGACACAAAGCAGCACTTGAAACTCAAGGGTACTCCGTAGAGGTGAAGCTTCAAGAGAATGTAGATCAAATAAAGCAAGCACATAACATTCCAAGAGAAATGCAAAGCTGCCACACCATCGTTGCGGAAAACTACTTTATTGAAGGACATGTTCCTCTTGAAGCAATTGAAAGACTCTTTGAAGAACAACCAGATATTGATGGCATTGCGCTTCCAGGAATGCCCTCAGGTACACCGGGAATGCCTGGACCAAAACGAGGACCCTATGTGATATATGCACTTAAGGACGGAGAATACTTTGAGTGGATGCGTATTTAATTCTTTAAGCAGGTCTTCGCAAACAGAACAAGAACTAACAAAACACTAAAGGAAAAAATGAAAATGAGAGCAAAACTTACTAATGGATTAATCGTTGCAGGAGTCTTATGGATTACACTCTTCGCACTGCCCCAGTATGCCCCCAGTAAATCTGTTCCTCACCAGCAAGAACAACTCGAACACTTGCAAAATTCCTTACATGCAACACTTATCCCTGCTGGAAAATACCGATGCTGTCTGGAAAAACCTTGTTCATACTGCCTTAGCGATGTTGAAGGCTGTAGCTGTCTTGACGATGTGATGAACGCAAAAGCACCTTGCGTTGAGTGTGTGGGAGAAATTCTAAAAGGCGAAGGCAATAAATTCTTAGCACCTTATTTCGCAGTAGCAATTGCTGAGAAAACTGGCGAGCTTGAAGCGATGCAACACATTATTGAGGAAAAATATGGTATAGAGGTGCAAGATCAGATATGAAAACGATAATTTTGACTATTATTTTCCTGATGGTTATTGGATCTGCGTTTGCCTGCGGTGAGCGTGACGTACTGCTTGTCGACTCTCTTGAAGAGGTCGTAACACAAGACGCAACCTCTGCTTGTGCAGGTACGCCTGTCAAGATCAATGAAGATAATCAAGTAGTTGTGGAACGATCACGCATCAAAGTAAGTATGCACGAAGCTCAGCACATCTTAGAAGAGTACCTTGAACAAGCATATCAAGGACGTGTGCAGTTGAGTGAGGATGAGCATTCTGATGTTCCAGGACATGAGGCTCATCACCACCAACGTGGAAACCTCCAAGATAGCCATGGAACGATAAGTTATGCGTTCTTAGTTGAGGGCGGCGCTGATTTTTTTGATGGCAAGAGCATCCCTTTTTATGTCGATGCAGAAGATGGCACTGTCTACGGGCTTGGCTGTGGGCTTGGAGCAGGAGACCCCGTTTACACGCCGCAAGGATATCCTAAATCCTTTTGGCATAAGCTATGGCATTTTTGGGATCATTAACTGAAAGGAATTACTTTGAAGAAATCTCTTCAACAAGAACTTCATACACTTGAGGGAATTCTTCAGGATCTAGCAATCTTCCATGTAGGTCTGTTTGCAAAGAGTCTGTGCAGGTTCCGTTGAAAAGATAGTCTTTTACGCCTTCAAGGTATGCGTTAGTTTCTGTTACAATTCCATCCCCCATTTCACCTCCGTCCATTGGGCACCCTGTTGCACGGACGACGACGATTTTATCTGAGAGGGGTCTTGCATTGAGACGTGTTAGAAACACGGATCCTTCGCTCATATCATTGCATTCGCGAGGAGATCCGAGAAGGGTGCAGAATTTTTTTACTTTTCCTTTGATTCCTTTGTGGGGTGTGTTAATGGTGATGAGTTTTTTGATTTCCTCATCTCCAAAGAGTGCCATGTATTCTCTTGCGACTAGCCCCCCCATTGAGTGTGCTACGATGATCACTTGATCAGATCCTGTACGTTCTTTAACGTCACGAATGATTTCTGCAAGCCTTATTGCATAGTTTTCTATTCGCTCTGATTTTTGAGTTTGTACTTCGTAGCGTCCAACATCATAAATTGTGATGTAATAATAGGTTGATCTGATGCTTGTGGGTTTGTTATGAGCTCCGAAGATTCCTTTAGGAACTATCTGTGCGCTGTCAAGCTCTCCAACATTCACGATTCCTTCTTCTTCTAGTTTTTTTTGTATTTTAGCAAACGAGTTCATTGAAAATTCTGGAGTGTTTGCTTCATTAAATGCATGACCATGAATGAAGAGAACGGGCGTTTTGGGGCTGGAACCGCAAATTGAACACTCATTGTGAATACAGCACTGCGGTTCGTGTTTGTTCAGAGGAATAAGAGGTTGAGGACGTAGTTCATAAGAAGTATTCAAGAAGTGAGGTGTGAATGGCTCAGGAAATACCACTGTGTTATTAACCGCGTTTGAACAGTGCTCATCGAAGTATGCTTCCATGAGTTTAATGGGCGATGTTGATTCTCTTGACGTGTTGGTAGTGTTTGAGACTGTTTGATTGGTAGTGTCACCTTCTGGGGTGGCATTTATTGTCTGATTTTCTTGATCTGTATTGTTAGTCGTATTCATCTTTTGTTGCTCAATTACACTTTCAAAAAGCTCACAAGAAAAGTTCACTCCAAAGAGCTCCTCAGCTTCGGTTTTGATCAACTCGTAGTTAATAATAATTTCTGAAGATGTGGTGAAAAGATCATTTATTTGTACTCTGAGTTCTTCTATTGATGATGACTTGTTAATATCCTGTTTAAGAGACATAAATTGATCATTGATTAGAGAGGAAACTTGTTCGTACTCCTTGTTAAAAGCATGTTTGTTGTAGAATACAGCGATTTCTTTGAGTTTTTCTAGAGGGAATGTGCTTAGTACTTCTTGAAGATTGTTAAATTCATTTATTGTTTTAATGCTCTGGTTGAGGAGGATTTCGCTTTTTTGATCAACGGTAATAATGTCTTTTTGGTCTTGCACGCTCAATCGTTGCGCAGCACCAAAAAAATCTAGAGTATTGTAGGACTCAATAAGAGATTCAACGTGTGCTCTAAGCGCGGAAGTTTGAAGTTTCAGTGTTTGTACTTGTTGTAAGAGTTGTTTTGACTCTTCAAGATGAGCTACTTTTTTTAGAAGGTTTATTGATGCGTTAAGTCGCGCATCTGCTTGTGAAATATTTTGTGCGAGTCTTGGGAGGACGTCTTCAAGAAATGTTTTTGCTATGCGCTCATCCTGGGTATACGTGTAGTTGAGAGTGATAAGAGCGGTTTTGAGTATGGGTTTTTCTTGTGTGAGACACAGTGAAGATCTTATGTTTTGGCACTGCATGTCAAAAGAGTAATAGTTTATTCCTTCTCCTCTTTGGGGAGGTTCAAGAGTAAAAGAGAGTTGCTCATTTGTGTGTTTGTCAAAGAGCACTGATGATTTCTTGAGGGTTTTATTTTTTGAAAGGTCACGAAGTTCATATTCGCATCGCGCAGTACATTGGAAAAATGTGTGTGTTGTGATTTCTACTTGTGCTTGTCTGGGGTCTCTTTGTGTTTCAAGATGGATGCTTGAAGGTGTAAGCTCCACGCGCAGTTCTTCAGAGATGAGAAACCTCACTTTAAGTCCGAAAAGAAGGAAAAAGGAAATGAGGACGATAAGGAAGAGTCCCACACTTATTGTTATGAGTAGTTTGCGTTCCATCATAGGTTTTCATACCTCGTTTGTTTATAAATGTGTGAGAGGAATTTGAACTACGTTAGAGCATCATTTCGTTTTTACTCCGTATACAAACAGTAATATCTAAAAAGGAGTGCTTTTAGCTCTCGAATATGCTCTATGAACCTGTTGTTTACAACCCGAAAAGCAAGGTTCCTCAGGAAAGAATTGAGAAAATTATCTCTAATCATCTTTATGCTTTAGAGAACCTTCGAAAACTCAATCCTGAAGGAGTTGGAGTCCTCTTTGCGGAAGCACTACTTGAGCGTTATGTGATGCGAGGATATGCTTGGCTTCCTCTTCCCCAGGGAGGGTATCGTATCTTTAGTCCTTTTGAAACAGGATTCTACGGAAGAGAAACCCTTATAAAAGAGTGACTTTGACCACCAAGTAATGACATTAGGAACAATCGATGACTTTGTAGAGATAAACAAGCGTAAACTCCACATACAAAACAACTCAGAAGCACTTCTAACGCACATTAGCTATGCTCTCACCTACTTGGCGTTTCACGAAAAACCAGTTCGTACGCCCCAAGAACTCCAAAACATGGCCCTTAGTTCTATACACACATCTCCTGACGAGATTCAAGTATATCGCATATTACAACAAGCAATTGATAAACAGTACTCCTGGAGATCTGAAGGAACAAACCTGGAAATTTATGATCCTTCCGGAAAACGTGTTTTACGCATTCCTTGCCCATACGAACTTTTAAAAAGAGATTAAAACCATTCTTTCTTATGATTAAGAGTAAAGCACGAGTTAAGACACGTAATGTCTTTATCATGCTCGTCTTGAATAAGCTTGTGAGTAGTTTTTACGAAGCGTATTGGATACTCACAGAACTTCCTTCACTCAACAAAGTAACAAGAAGTAACAAAATCTCTAAGCAAGGTCCCATTCTGCTTATGATTCTAACAGGACTTGTCCTTGCAGGAAGTGTTGTGATAAATAAACTCGCCTATGATGCGATCAACATGGTTCGTCTTAGCGCAGGTTTTTTGCTTCTGCTTCTTGCACAACTCATCTTGCTTGTCAAACTTCGCTTTCACGTAAAGGGACTTGTGGAAAAACTCTATGACCGCATAACATTACACCCTTTAGGAGTCTTTTTCTTCGGAGTTTACTACATTCAATCTAAAATAAATCAGAAACAAATGAAAAAATGTCCTTGGATGTATCGCATCCTTCCAAGCTGGCTCGTACTCTTCGCAATAACGCTCTTTATCTACTTGTTAATCTTCTTGTTCACACTGACGAGCGCACTTGTTTAACTGCTTTGAAACTGCTTCTTTTTCCATCAGCAGATCTTAAAGAGTTGTGTAGTTCTCCTCAGGTTTTCTTCTAGCACAAGAAGAGTCTCACCTAAGAACGTAACTCCCGCAGTATTTGAGAAATCAAAGAAATCCTTTTGAAAACGCCCCGGAATAAACTAAAAACACGAGGAAAAAGAATTCGCGTGGAAACAGAACCAAAGAAGGAAAACATAAAAAATTGAAAGATAAAAAATTAAGTAAACGTAATTATCCTTTTACTACTGCGTAGATCTCGTAGAGTGCTGCGAGTCCTACTAGGATGTACACTATTTTTTCAAGCACAGGAACTGCGCCAAAAATAAGGTTTACCAGGTTGAAGTTTACTGCTCCAACAAGTCCCCAGTTAAGAGCCCCGATGATAACGAGCCATCTTGATACTTGTTCTACCATATCTGCTGCCATATTGTTTTATACCTCCGTTTTTTCGGTTGTTTTTTGGTTACAAGAGCGTTTGAACATATAAGTATTTCCCAATTTACACTACTTTAGGAGAGAAAAAACACCTTTTTCAATAACACCTACTGAGTGCTCAACATGACCGGCTAGACTCAAAAAAACGTGGCTGACAAAAACAAAATCAAACAAGGGTTGCTCCAAACCACATTCACAAAGAAACACAATACGTTTCACTTATGCAACTTGGTCTATGCTTGCAGTCTTCTTTCCAGGATGAGTCCATCCTTCTTGACCAAATTTGTCGCAGGTCTTGTAAGGATCACTATGATCGGTGAAAACACAAACATCCCCCTTTACTGCAACAGCATACAGTAAAGGTAAACCTCGTGGATCACTCTCCAAGAGTTCTCTAGGAAGCAGTACCACGCGATCATCATAAGAAGAAGTTTCTTTGTCTTGTACTGTTCTAATCAGGGCATCAATTGCGCTTCCATTTTCAAAAACATTGCACGTATACACACTCTGTTCAAGGTTAGGATATGCAGAATAATCTGGAATAAAACCATCTTCAAGATCATAGAATCCCTTTGGTTTTAACAAATATCCTTTCGTCGTTAGTAGCCTATCACCAAAAAGCCTGTTGTAAAGGAACTCCGCCCTTCTTGGAAGAGCAAGTAATTCACTCATAGCACTAGAATACACAGATTCAGGACATTTTTCTTCTGAGGTTCCTATGACGTGTTCATCCATGCGAGGAGTGATAAACAACAATTTTGCAGGTGTTCCGTAATCTACTTTTTTTCTTAACCACATGTCACCTCCATCGACAGAGGCAGGTTTATAAAAATTGCTGAGAAGAAATCCCCTTCAATCAACCCACAGTTCACGTCTTGCAGAGCTCTCACCACACCTTACAATGTGCACCTTACAATCTTATCACCCTTCTCCGCAAAAACAACCACAACATTTATAAACAAAATTTCCTTTTGTAATACTACGAAAGAGGCGCTAAAACCCCAGAATTCTGGCAATACAAGCCTTCTAAAAGACTCCCAATATGACAGAATATAACGCAGCAAACATCACCGCTCTTGAAGGCCTTGAAGCAGTACGAAAACGGCCTGGTATGTATATTGGCTCAACAGGTTCTCGTGGTCTTCACCACCTTGTCTGGGAGGTTGTTGACAACTCTATTGATGAGGCTCTTGCAGGATACTGTGACACCATCACCGTCACGCTCTTCAAAGATGGATCAGTAGGTGTTGAAGATAACGGACGGGGAATTCCTGTGGATATCCACCCTAAATTTAACATGCCTGCGCTCACCGTAGTTCTCACTAAACTTCACGCGGGAGGAAAATTCGATAAAGGATCCTATCAAGTCTCAGGAGGACTTCATGGCGTAGGTATCTCTGTTGTTAATGCGCTCTCTACAAAAGTATTTGTACGCGTCTGCAAAAATGGAGAACAATACGAGCAAGAATTCATTAATCAACAACCTCAGGAATTCAAAAAAATAGGTCCTTGTGGAGACAAAAGAGGTACGTTTGTGCGATTCTGGCCAGATCCAGAAGTCTTTGAAACAACACAGTTCCACCACGACATACTTGCAGCACGTCTACGAGAACTTGCATTTCTTAACAAAGGTCTTCGAATCATTTTCGTCGATGAGCACCAGGACAAAACCGTCGAATTCCACTACGAAGGAGGAATTAAGTCCTTTGTTGAGTACATCAATAAGAACAAAAATCCTATTCACGAAGTCATCTACTTTGAAAAAGAAAAAGATGCAACACAAGTGGAGATCGCTCTTCAATACAATGACGGGTATCAAGAAAACGTATACTCTTTTGTTAATAACATAAATACTGTTGAAGGTGGAACCCACCTTTCAGGATTCAAAACAGCACTTACAAGAGAATTTAACAAATACGCAAGTAAACTTGACAAAAATGCAAAACTCACCGCAGATGATGTTCGTGAAGGCCTAAGCGCAGTTATCTCCATTAAAATTCCAGAGCCTCAGTTTGAAGGTCAAACCAAAGCAAAACTAGGCAACTCAGAAGTAAAAGGAATTGTTGAATCTCTTGTAGGTCAAGGTCTTGCAACGTTTCTTGAAGAAAACCCCCCCATTGCAAAGAGCATTATCAACAAAGCAATACAAGCAGCAAAAGCACGAGAAGCTGCAAGAAAAGCACGCGAACTTACTCGTCGCAAATCAGCGCTTCATTCAGGCTCTCTTCCAGGAAAACTCGCAGATTGTCAAAGCAGAGATCCTGCTCAATCAGAACTCTACATTGTTGAAGGAGACTCAGCAGGAGGCTCTGCAAAACAAGGAAGAGACAGAGCATTTCAAGCAATCCTTCCTCTGCGAGGAAAAGTACTTAACGTTGAAAAAGCACGTCTGAACAAGATTCTCTCAAACAATGAGATTTCAACCTTGGTAACTGCTCTTGGTTGCGGTATTGGAGATGAATTTGACGCATCAAAAGTACGCTACCACCGAATCATTATTATGACCGACGCTGATGTTGATGGCGCGCACATCTCAACACTACTCCTCACCTTTTTCTTTCGCTACGCAAAAGAACTCATTGAGAAAGGATACGTCTACATCGCCATGCCTCCGCTCTACAAGGTTTCAAAAGGAAAACAGTTTGAATACTGCTACACCGAAGAAGAAAAGGAAAAACTTCTTGAACGGTTTGGAGAAGGTGCAAATGTTCAACGATACAAAGGTCTTGGTGAGATGAACCCTGAACAACTCTGGGAGACAACCATGAACCCGCAAACAAGAACACTCAAACAAATAAAAATTGAGGACGCTGTTGAAGCTGACAAAACATTCACCATTCTTATGGGTGACGATGTTGAGCCACGTAAAGAATTCATCTTTGAAAACGCGTACAAGGTTGAAAATCTAGACGTGTAAACCTTTCCTCTTTTTTCTTAAAAAATAAGTACGTGTTTTTTATACCAGTATTCCTCTACCCCCAATATGAGACTTACTCGCAGCGAACTTGCTTCTCGTATTAACCTTCCTCAACAATGGCAGTACATTGATGAAGTTATCGCAGAACCCCCTCACTATACTGTAAAAGCGAATGCAAGAAAGGATGAATTTGAAGGTAACGCACATCACCTCACAACAGTCTCAACACTTCTTCTTTATGAACAACTCATTCAAGGACTAGGCATACCACTTGAAGAAACACAATACAGAGATATTCGTTTTCGCAATGGTGGCATTGATACAGCACAACAATTCATCGCACAGTTGGACTGCTCATCAACACCTAAACTCAACATTTCAAACTGTGTTGAGATCACAACATGCAAGAGGACTTCTAGTTTTCCTTACGACTACAAACCACGCGAATACCAACAAAGACATCTTAAAGAGGATCTTGTTAAAAGAGTTCACTCTATCTACAAAAAAAATCTGACAGTTGTGAAAAACGCATGGGAAAGTGATACGCAAAACATTCTTGTTGCCCAATGCTACCTTGACAACCTTCCTCTTTCTTATTCCTCTGCTTGGGTTACACTTTGTGCGAATCAAGCATATCACACCGTTTTTGAATTACTTGGAGAGCAGGTACAAAACACCATTGAAGAAATCCGCATACCAAAACATACCGTTGAAATTTTTGACACCCCAAAAAATGCGTTCATGGGTATTGCAAGACTCCACGCTGTACGCTCACAACTACACTTTGTTTCTTTTGATACGCCCTTTTCTCATTGCGAGACTATTTTGCACATACCAGGAAAAAATCTCAAAACACTTTGGGACCAACACCTTGAGAATTCATAAGATAACAAAAACTCTTAGCGAAAATGTTTGCGTAGTTGAAAATGCAAAACAGTATCGCAAGGCTTTGCAAGTATTCTGTGTGAAAATTGGTACTTTGACGAAAATTCATTCACCAGTTTTTTAATAAATCTACCCGGATAACACGTTAAAAGAAAGAAAAGGCCCAACACCCATCCTTTAAGAAACAAGTGACGCGTCAATGCACATCACTTGAGGACCGTAATACCCTCCTTGCGAGTACTTTTCTTTTGAAAATTCTATGTTTGATGTGAAGAGATTGCCTACCAGTAAACCTCCTTTGAAGGGAATTTTCTTCCCCTCTTCATATCTATACCCCAGACGTACTTCTGCTGAAAACGCTCCGGTAAATGAATCAGGAATGAAACTTGAGAATTTTACTATCTCAATGCGATCTTGTTTTCTGAGTGCGTCCATGCTTTTTTTCCCCGCTTTTACCACGATGTTTGCAAGAGGTGTTGCGATAGGAACGTTGAGATATTGAGCGTATTTATTTGATGCGAGAAACCCATTGATCTTTCCTTCTTTAATGAGTAGTACTTTGTTTGAAGGAACACCTTCACTATCAAATGCGCTAGAGTACACACCATAAGGAATATGAGGATCTGAAGAAAGAGTGATGTTTTTTGAACAAAGAGCATCTCCTTTTTTACGTTTGAGATAACCTGCGTACAGTCTTTTTGCAAGACACTGCATGACCCAGGGATTTGCAGGTGCAACAGGGGGGACGAAGATATCTCGCAATGCTTCTTCGCTGATGAGCACGTTTCCTTTAAACGCAATTGGTTTTTGAGCTGAAGCT
>RFJL01000007.1 GCA_003695435.1 Candidatus Woesearchaeota archaeon | reverse complement strand
TTTTGAAAATGTTTATTACTTTTGATAAGGGGTCTTGTGGAGCGCAGATGATAACATCTCCGGACATGACATCTCTTACTTTTTTCTTTGAGAAGAAGTCTTCTTTAAGGTGCTCTAAGAGGGAGTCTGCAGTTACAACCCCGCTTAGTTTTCCTTCGATGAAAAGGGGTAGTGCCATAACGTCATTTTCGACCATGAGTCTAGCACATTCAAGAGGGGTGGTATCTTCTGTTATTGTTGGGGTGTGTTGAACTAATCTTTTGACTTTTGTGTTTTCTTTGTCAAGGCCGCTTCTTATGATTGCTCTGTGAGTGAGTGATCCTTTGTATTCTTTATCATCAAAAACGAAGAGTACGTCAGTTTCACCATCGAAAAGAGTTGTTGCTTTTGCGAGCGTGTCTTCCATCTGAATGGTTTTGTAACGCTGTACACAAGCATCTTTAACACTTGAATGTAAGAGAGACATATTGCCACCGTTGTGTTCTGTTGTACCTGTATTTCCTTGCATGTTTTCGTGTGTATTTTGTTTGTTCATGGTGTTTTCACCTCATTTCTTGCGGCATTTTACTGTTTAGGTGCGCTGACATGCCTGTCGTACTAATGCACCCTTGATTGTTTTCTAGTGTTGTTTTGTTTTTGATTCGCCTGCTGGTTCGCGTCAGTTATTCGTGACGCGAGCCAGTTCGTGCGAAGTGTTGGAGCAAAGGTTGGTTGTTTTTTGTTGCAACTATTTTTTCTTTGTTTTTGCTCCCTTTGTTTTGTCTGAATCGGCATACTTGCCTATTTGTTCGCCTATTTTTTTGTATGCTTTTTCGAAGTGTTCTTTTTTGACGGTTCCTTCTTTGTTCTCTCCTTGCTTGTATTTACGCATTGCTTCAAGGCCTGCTTCTCTGCATAGGGATTCAAGCTCTGCGCCAGTCCAACCATCTGTTTTCTTTGCGAGCTCTTCAATCTTGACATCTTTTGCAAGGGGCATGCCCTTGGTGTGTACGTTGAGGATGTCCTTTCTTGAACGCTCATCAGGCAATCCGATTTCTATTTTGAGCTCAATGCGTCCAGGTCGTGTGAGTGCTGGATCAATGAGCTCTGGTCTGTTGGTTGCTGCGATGATTGATACTTGGTCAAGCCCTTCAATACCATCAAGTTCGGTGAGGAGTTGGTTGACCATTCTTTCCGTTGAGTCGGTAAGAGAGTTTCCTCTTACCTTTGATATGCTGTCAAACTCATCGAAAAAGATAATTGCAGGTGCGAGTTGTCTTGCTTTTTTGAAAATTTCTCTTATGTGTTTTTCACTCTCGCCAACCCATTTGCTTATGAGTTCGGGTCCTTTGACTGCGATGAAGTTTGCATCAGCCTCGTTTGCTACTGCTTTTGCAAGGAGTGTTTTTCCTGTTCCTGGAGGTCCTGTGAGAAGTACTCCTTTTGGAGCTTTCACTCCGAATTTCTTGAAGCTTTCAGGATCTTTGAGTGGCCATTCAACAATCTCTCTGAGTTGTTCTTTTGCACTTTCAAGTCCTCCGATGTCCTCCCATTTTGTAGATGGTTTTGCGATAAGTACTTCTCTCATCGCAGAGGGTTCTACGTGTTTTAGTGCTTCTTTGAAGTGGCTAAGATTTACTTCTATTTTTTCAAGGACGTTTGCTGGAACTTTTACGGAGTGCTCTTTGAGGCTCGGGATGTATGGTTTTAATGCCTTGAGTGCTGCTTCTTTACAGAGCACCTCTATATCCGCTCCTGTAAACCCTATGGTTTTTCTGCTAAGGTAATCAAAGTCTACGTCTTTTGCAAGAGGCATTCCTCTAGTGTGAATCTTGAAGATTTCTTTTCTTCCACGTTCATCAGGAGGTAAGATTTTGATTTCCCTGTCAAATCGTCCAGGTCGTCTAAGAGCTTCATCAATGTCATCCGGCCGGTTCGTTGCTGCCATTACAACAACATCACCTCTTGATGAGAGACCGTCCATAAGAGTGAGGAGCTGTGCTACAATTCTTTTTTCTGTTTGGTCTTTTCCTTCTCCTCTTTTTGGAGCGATGGAATCTATTTCATCAATGAAGATGACTGAAGGTGCGTTTTTGTTTGCTTCTTCAAAGATATCTCTTAGCTGTTTTTCACTCTCTCCGTAGTATTTGCTCATAATTTCAGGTCCAGCAATAGAGTAGAATGTCGAATCTGTTTCTGCTGCTACTGCTTTTGCAAGGAGTGTTTTTCCTGTTCCTGGAGGTCCTGTGAGAAGTACTCCTTTTGGAGCGCCTACTCCTAGACGTTGAAATACTTCGGGATGTTTGATGGGTAATTCCACCATCTCACGAATCATGTCAATCTCATTACTTAGTCCTCCGATGTCTTCGTAGCTCACATCGGGAATCTTGAGTGATTCTGCTTTGACTACTTTATCTGAGATGGTAAGTCGTGTTTTGGGAGTTACTTTTACGTAAGTGTTTGGGGATACTTTGGTCACAACGTAGTGCAGTTGTGTTCCCATAACGTCAATTTCTATTTTTTGTCCCCTTGCAAGAGGTCTTTCTAAGAGTCTTGTGTGGAAGTAGTGTGTTGGGTCTCCGCTAAATTGAACGCGCTCAACAGGGGAGAGTACTACTTCTTCTGCGTCTTCGCAGGAGACTTTTCTTACTTCAATGGTGTCTCCAAGAGAAACTCCTGCGTTAAATCTTAGATTTCCATCTATTCTGATAATCGCTTCTGACTGATCAGTGAGAGTTTCATGAGGAAGCCTTCTTACTGAAGCAACGGTTTTTCCTTTTCCTTTTATTTCGATAAAGTCGCCGGAATCAAGTCCTAATTTATCCATGACTGCAGAAGGAAGTCTTGCGATTGATCGTCCTACGTCATCTTGAAATGATTCTGTGACTCTGAGTTGCATTGTTGGGTTTGTATTGTTGTTGTTTGGTTTCATTGGTCATCACCTTTGTTGTGTTGATTGTTGTGTCGGTCGATGTGTTGGTTTTGCATTTGATTGTCTTGGTAGCTCTCGCAACGCATTCGCATCAATACTTGCGAAGGCAATGGTTGTCGATGTTGTTTTTGGGAAGTGGGAAGTCATTCCAACGAGTTGAGTGCTGCACGCACACAGCTTGTGAGTTGGTGGCTTTTCCAAATTCTTCTCAACTCGTTGGAATGACTACGTTGTGTCTTTGTACGTGTTTTCGTACTTGTTGTTATGTGTGTTTTGTGGGTGTTTGCTAGTTTAATGCTGTAGTTACGTCATGTTTATTTCACAGCTATGCGTTTTGATTTCTTCTTGTCCTCTTTTTTAGGGATTC
>RFJL01000006.1 GCA_003695435.1 Candidatus Woesearchaeota archaeon | reverse complement strand
ATTGCGAGTGATTTGTTTGCAAGAAACATCAATGCCAAAAAGATCCTTTGTAGCAGCAATGCGCGCAGCATCTCCATTTGCAACAGTTCCATCAAAGTCGAGAGCGACGATGAAATGCTTTGCAACATGTCTTGGTCTAAACAACATAGTTTGTGTATAACCAGACAATATTTATAAACACTCTTGCTCTTACTCCACCTATGAAATGGGCGGTTCTCTTTCTCCTTGCGCTTTCCCTTGTTGTAGCGCAGGAATGTATTCCTACTGAGCAGAGGGATTGTCCAAGCGTTGTGCAATGCGGTTGCGGCGGCACTTACAACCAATACTGGGAGACTTCTGGCTGTCCTCAAGGACAAGGGTACTGCGTGCAATCAACGCAATGTACGTATAATGATGAGCCTATTCCAACAAGTGAGACTTCTTGTACTGATGGTATTGATAATGATTGTAACGATCTTACGGATTGCGAAGAGCCTTCTTGTTCAACTAATGCGTATTGCATTGATGCTGATGGTGATGGGTTCTCACAAGCAGAGGATTGTAATGATAATGACGCGTCAATAAAACCTGGAGCACAAGAACTATGCGATAACCAAGACAATAATTGCAACGGCCAGGTTGATGAGACGTTCAACTTGCAAACAGATGTGAATAACTGCGGGCAGTGTAATAATAAAATCGTCATTCCTAATGCTATTCCCGCGTGTCAAAACGGGGTTGGAGTGATGCAATCCTGTATTCAAGGATATTATGATCTTGACAACAACCAAGTAAATGGTTGCGAATACGCGTGCACACCGTCAGGAGAAGAAATCTGTGATAACAAAGATAATGATTGTGATGGAAGTATAGATGAGGATCTTACCTGTACTCAAGAAGTGCTTGAACAATCAGGAGAAGAACAAGCTAACACTACGAGTAAAGAGATCACTACAAATCAAGAAATAAACAACACTCCTTCTTCTCTTCAACCTGTTGCAAAACTCACGTGTATCGACCAAGACGGTGATGGTTTTGGAGAGGGATGCCCTGCAGGGCCTGACTGTGATGATAACAACAAACAAATCTACCCCGGAGCACAAGAACTATGCGATAACAAGGATAATAATTGTAACAATCAGATTGACGAAGCGCTTACCAGGTCTTGCGGAATAGATATCGGCATCTGCCAAGTAGGACAAGAGATTTGCAGACAAGGAGAGTGGGTTGGCTGCACCGCAACACAACCCTTAGAAAAAGAAATTTGCTATGATCAGCTTGATAACACGTGTGATGGCCGGGTTGATGAGGGCTGTCCAAAGCTTAACAAAAAAGAACAATTCTTACAAACACTCAAAAAAGATTCTTTTGAAGATGCTCTTGCAAAGAACCGCGCAGAAGAAGGACGATTCTACCACGTAGAAACACAAGCAAAGATTATTGGTGATACTACGCGTGTTGAGATCAGTCTTATTCCTCACGAGAAAAAACTGCGCAACGCAGTTATTTACCACAAGATTCCAAAAGACGTTGCGCAATCAACTGATGACATCACGTTTCTTCACTCAAATGATGTTAAACTTGAGATTATTGAAAAAGATCCTGTTATTGCGTGGCACATCGCAGAAGTAGAGGAGAAAACAGTGATTGCGTATGAAGTGGAAGGCGCTATTGAAGATATTGAAGAAAAAGTTGTAAGTGTTGTAGAGGTTGAGAGTATTGAAGACAAAGAAAGCGCAACGTTTTTGGCACTTCTTCCACTTCTTCTCATACCTATTCTAGCACTTACGCTTATAGCTTTTGCAAAATTTGCACGAAAGCATTAATCGTGTCCCAGGATTTTTTTAATGTGTTCTAGTTGATCTTCAAAAAAATGCGCTGATGTTGAAAACGTGGTGATGCTACCTAATTCACAGTTCAGAGCGTTTTTGACATAGTTTTGAAGCACGAATAATTGGTACGTGTTTGCAGGCCAGCCAAAAAAGATATCTTGACTTCTAACAAATGCTGTTAAGAATAATTTGTTCTTTCTTAGTTTAAAATCAATTGCTATAAGTCCTGGAAGAACGGTGTTTTTTGTTTTTGCAGGATCCCATAAAATACAGGTTGCTTGTCTTGTAGCAGGGGATGCTTTGAGTTTTGGAATGACGTAGCCATCAATTTGGTTGGTTCCGTTAAAATCAAATAACGCTCTTGAATAAGAATAATCATACTCTTGGGAGTCTTGAGTGTTTAACATAGCATTTTGTAATTCATCTAAGGACGGGTAAATCCAGTGCGAAAAACTGGCAAGTTCCTTTGCTGGCTCATCAAATCCTTCTTCAACCTCTATTTTCAACCCTCTTACGTCAAAACTCATTCGTCCATGAGCGTCCTTGATTTTCTCTGCATGGTTCAAAAGGTATTGCAGTGCTGCAATCCAACCATCTTTTGCATTTGTTTTATGTATTTCCATTGTTAAGGTATGTTTGTAGATTCATGTGCATAGACTTGCTGTGAGTAAAATCAAAACAAAAGAAGGGAATTCTGTAGGTTATGAGCATAAAATTAACTTCTCGTACAATATCGCTACCCTTTGCATTTGCGCTGTGGTGTATTTTTAGTCGGTCCCCTCCTTTGAGTTGGTCAAAATACTTTTCTTTTTTCTCGAGAATAGCGATGTTTTCTTTAGAATAAAAATCTTCAATTCTCTTCATTACCATATCTCTTCCTGGAAGATCTGTTAATTTTGGAGTTTTGAAATGGGTACAAGCGCTTGCAAGAGATACTGCAAAGTGAAACGGCATACCACAGGATTGGTAAATAATATTTTGATTGTCTCTGAACTGTTTTACTTGTTTCCAAATATCTTCAAGCAAAACAAGCACTTCTTGAGAACTTAATCCTGTATTTTCATAATTCCAAAGGCGAAGATAGTTTTTACTAATGCAGAACACGTTTTTTGGAGGTGAGTGGTTTGTTAATTGTTTGAAGTATTCTCTTGCATGTTTTCTTTGCAGTCGGTTAATGCTAAAAAGTGTGCGAAGACAACTAAGAACAACCTCCTGAATTTTATAGGTTCTCGTTTCATATTCAAAGAATTTTTGCAAATCTATTAAGGCACTAGCATGGCCGATTGCAAGTGTTTTTAGTGCTTGATTGTTTTTACTCTTAAATTCTTCCCACTCCGACTCTGTTAGTGTATAAGGTCCTGCACGACCAATAAAGTAGGGCGGAGAGTGTAATACGTGATTTTTGAAGTAACAGGTAAGTCTTGAAGAAGAAAACAGTTCAAAAACACGCTCGAAGAAATTTGCGTGCTTATTCAGCGTTTTGTGGGTGAGGGAAAAGACGATTCTCAATTTTTTCGGACGAATTTTTGCGAAGATTTCTATGAACTGTTCTATGTTCTTTGTTTGCTCAGAGTGAAACTCCTCGGAGTTTAGAATGATGCAAACGCTTTTGTTCATACGAACACACGCAAGATCTATGGTTTCAACAAAGTCTGTTGCAAAGGTTAGGTCGTCTTGTAAGAGAAGTGTTTCAAAATTATGCAGTGCAAGAGAATCATTTACTTCAATAAGCAATTGTTCACATTCTTGCTGTACGCTTTTAAGACTTGAAAACGCATTACAAAATACAAGAACACTATTTAGTCTTGTTGTTAATAACTCGGGGTCAAAGAGGTGGATGATTGATTTTTGTTCGTATCCTTCAATGGTTGTGTTTGGAAAGGTATTCTTAGTTATGATGATGTGTTTTTTGTATCGTAACTCTTCTCCCGGATTTAAGTTTAAACTAAAATATTTTTTACCTTTGGCACCCTCTTTGCTGATTTTCAAGATGCCTTCATCAACAAATTTGTTCAAATGATACAATACTTTGCGTTGAAGCTGTGCTTTTTTTCGCTTCAACTGAGCGAGTTCTTGCTTACTTGCATAAGGGAGTTTTTGCAGGTTTGCTTCTGGAAAGAGAAGATGAACAATGCTGGTGGTAGAAAGATCTTGTTGTTCTTGTTCTTGAAATAAAGAGAGTATCCTTGCGTCAAGCTTTTGCATAGCTAGTAAAAGAATTACACTATTAAAAACCTTTTTGTTTCAGAAAAAACGCCTTTTTCAACCAACCAACCTACTTAATTTATAAATAGTTCAGAAAATTTCTGAAAAAAGCTGTTTTTATTAGCAAAGAAGGATTATATTTCAAAAAAATACTGAAACACTTGGGCTGAATATCAGGGGGTGGTGGGACCAGCGATTGACGTTTGCAGAAATAACAAAGGGGGTTGATATTCAGACTCGGAGGTGTTATGGTTATCAAAAAACGATTCAACAAAGAAAACAAAAAAAGATGTTTAGATGTTCTACATTTTGAAGAGAGAGTAAAAAATCTGAAAGACGTGTCTTATTTGAAGAGGATGAGTATGTATGTCTAAGTGCATATGTTGTACCTTAAATGAAAAAGAAGTGAAGACGCAAGTCATTAAAGAAGATCGCTGAATTGTTTATGTTAGCAGAGAATAACATACCATAGGAACTTTTAGTTTTGTATTAAAACGCCACACAGTAAGATTCT
Source organism: Candidatus Woesearchaeota archaeon (assembly GCA_003695435.1). Taxonomy (NCBI): domain Archaea; kingdom Nanobdellati; phylum Candidatus Woesearchaeota; species Candidatus Woesearchaeota archaeon. The sequence continues at coordinate 23,991 of RFJL01000006.1, read as the reverse complement.
CAGAGGTAACTAGAGTTGAATTGTTAGAGTTCAATGCACTACAAAGAGGGGGAAATCAAGAAGGGGTGTTGCAGTTTCACCTGATGTGTATACTTATTTATGATGGAGAATTCTGTAACTCATCTGCATATACGAAATACCTTGATGTAAAGAAGATCGAAATAAAGAAGAAAGAGAGTGTGCAGATCAAGTTTTTACAAATGTACCTTATGGAGACTCTGTCCTGGAAACAATTGTTGTGAGTGATGAAAAAGTTTTACATTAAATAGTTAAAGATCTGCAAGAATGAAGAACATACCTGCACGAAAGCACTAACGCTTCTTCTTAGCACTAAGCGTTTTTCGCAACAACTGCAATTCCTTAAGCTGTTGCTCAGAAATATCCCTTAACAATTTTGTTTCTTTCTTGTGTTCTCTAATCTCTTCTTTTAGTTCTTCTTTAACGGTCTCATTAGAGTCGGTAAGGATAATCAAAAAAATCAAGAGCATCCATAAAAACGCTGCTTGTAGTAATGCCCAAGAGAGATGACCTTCTCCGGTGTAGAGTTTATTGATAAAAAAGAATCCTACAACGGTGACGAGAATGCCCACGAGAAGTAGAACTTTCTCAAAGAAATTAACTCGTCTCCAAAGACTTGCAAGGACCATTGTGCAAGAAGTAGTGCGTTTTCTTATTTAAACATGTTGCTTTTGCCACACTTCCCACACGAAGAGCAGTGCGCCGCCAACGTAGAACAGTGTGGTAATGATAAAAAACAGCGCGAAGTGAAGAGTTAGGAAGAAGTGTGCAAGAGGAATTGAGCGAAGAAGCGTGACGTAAAACGAGCTGATATCAAGAAAATACAATCCGATGTAATACAAGAAAAATCCTTGTACGAGCGCAAAGGTTACAAAACGAATGAGGCGAGGCCACATCTTTGCAAGGATGAAGGTCAACACTCCTATGAGCAAAGCGTAGAGAAGAGTAAACATACTTGCGTGAGGCTCTTGCGTGAGGATGTCAACACCAAGAAGCGCAAGGGTTGGATGTGCTACGCGTTGAAAGGCAAAGGCAGGGGATAAAAAGAACACGCTAACACTAGCAAAGAACACTGCTTTGAGCAAAGGGTTCACATCAAGTGTTCCGCGCTTGTACAAAAACCGCCAAATATAAGCAGGTCCTAAGAAGAGCAAGTACACAGCAATAACATTAAGGAGAAGCGTGAGTGTGAGGAGCAAAGGGTTTTGAGTGCTTGAGAGAACAATCAAGAAAAGTGGTGTGTGACCTTGTGCGGGAAGTTGTTCAAAGTAGAGCGCGTCACGAAGACCTAGCGTGTAGGGGATCAAAAAATTCGCAACATCTGTTAAGATGTGCAAAACTAACATGCCCACAATTCCAAGAACGAGCGTTGATCTTGATTTAAAGAGTGTGATGAATTTTTCATAAAATTCTTCACCCATATTTCCAACTTTATAGATGAAGGAATACGTGTTGAATTTCTTGTAATGTTTTACCCAGAAGAAGAGGTAGAAGAAAATTCCTGCAACTGCAAAGGTCGCATCAACTGCGATGGTAAGCCATTCCATTGCGAGATTGAATACGATGATGAAAAAAGAGAGGAGTACCAAGTAGATAATTACAAAGCGAGCAAAAGTGTGTTTTTTGCTTGGTTTTTGTGCCTCGTGCACAACTCCGATGAGAGAGTTTTCACCAAGTTTTTTTGGAGCAAGGCGCGCAGAAATACACAGCAACCACAAGAATCCTATGTATAATCCTAGTAGTTCAATTGTTGCTGCGTGTTTATGAAAGAGTATTAAGAACTGAGCTACGCCTTCACGAAGCAGGTTGCTTGAAGACGCGTCATGTGCGAGTTCTTTTAATGCAACAGAGGAAAACCCGCTAAGGTTTTTGAGGATGAGTAAAAAATTTGCAAAGATGATATGCACATCAAGACGCTTCTTGCGTCTTCCGAAAAGAATTCTGCTTGGAGATGCTTTGTAGAATAAATATCCAAGAGCAGTCCAAGAAATGATTTTTTTCAAGAAGTCAAGCTCAACGCTAAGCACCTCAAAAAAATCCCCTATTGCAAGTGCTATGAGGAGAAGAAGAATGACTTCTTCAACACCCATTTTGATTTTCGCCCAATCCATTACAAACAACTACCAAACCAATACAATACGACTTCGCACCTGCGAAAACGTAGTGTTGTATTTCGTCGTGTGGAACGAAGATTTCTTCGCCTTTTTTCACAACATTTAAAAATGTGAAGAACTGATTGTTTATAAAGAGTGTGGATTACTATGTCAAAGAGGTGGATATTTCCAGTCGTCATTGTTTTTTTTCTTCTCGTACTCTTACAAACAACCTCTGCACAAGGAACACAAGAAGAACCCACACAATGTTGCATCTCAGCATTTGGCTGCCAAGTACCTTTCTTTGGAGGGCAATGTGACCCAGGATACACTGCAAGCCCCATTCCCTGTGACGAGCAACCCATTTGCGATGAAGGAGTGTGTTGTCAAGACCAAAACCCAGACGCACGATCAACCTACCGCACCGTATGTAATGCCTTTGGCCCAGACATAGAATTCTTCAAACTCTCCGACTTCTCAGGACTTCCTGTTGATAGATTCTCCGACCAAGCAGATTCCATCTGTGGGCAATTCACCGGCATTCCTGAGTGTCAAGCAACCACCTGCGAATCACCCAACAATCCCGCAGGAGATCTGTGCAGATGCGGTTTTACCATTCTTAACGCAAGCGAAGCACCCTACTGTTGTGCTGAAGACAACGCCGTCTTCGCCTCACAAGGAGCATGCGCGCTTTCAAGCTGTGCAGCAACAGCATTCTCCACACTTACTGGTTTTGTCTACGAACAAGGAGCACAAGACGAACTCATCCCCCTTGCAGGAGTTACCGTCTCAGCAGGAGGAAAAAAAGCACAAACCACTTCAACAGGACGATACATCATTGACTTACTCCCCCAAGGAGCACAACTCACCATCATCGCAACACTTGGAAGCAGGATCAACTCCACAACGATCACCCTCACCCAAGCAGAACAAACAGCACCAGATATCATCCTCCCACCAGCACTAGGTGCAACACAAGAAGCCGAGTGTAATGACGGACAAGACAACGATGGGGACGGCGCTATTGATCAATGCGATAGTGACTGCGGAACCGTAAGCGCATCCGTTCGTGAAAGCGAAAAACAAGAAAGCGAAGAAGGAGCCTACTGTACTGATTTTATTGATAACGACTGTGATGGCCTTGTAGATGAACAAGAACCAAGCTGTCAAGGACCACAAACAACCTGTGGGGATTTCGTCATTCAATTCCCCAACAGCGAAGGGCTTTTCGAACAATGCGATGCGCAATACGACGAGCTTGGCAATAAAATCAACGGCACAGATAATGTTTGCCCGGGACGTTGCGCACCGCCAGGAACACCCCAACAATGTACCTGTGAATACCAACCAGAATGTGGAAACGGTATTATTGATGAAGAAACAGAAGAATGTGATGGCGTGTGGGATCCTGTCAATAAACTCTTCAAACCATCAACCTACAAAGGACCTGTACCACAAACACAATGTGGCGTTCCCGGAAGCGCTAATGAGTGTAAAGTCATTGGCCTACAACGATGCGGAGATGGTATTGTTCAATACCCGCAAGAACTCTGTGAAATCAATCAAACAACAGGAGACATCATTTCCGCCCCAGGATTTTCCTGCCTTCCAGGAACCTGCAACAATTGCAACTGCGACTTAGGACCTGTCTGTGGCAACGGCTTTGTTGAAGCAGGAGAAGACTGCGATGGCATCTGGGACATCTCCACACAAAGCTGGGATCCGGAGACGTTTGTCACCAATAAATTTGGCGCAACACCTCAGAATTGCGCACCACCGAATAGAGAGTTACAACAAGGATACAACCCCTACAAAACTCAGGGTCCTTTTCAAACTTCTCAATGTAACGCTCCAGACTCCTGTGAAAACTCACCAGGAGGACCCACCAACCTCAACGTTTCCGCAGTGCAATTTGAAAAAATCATGCGCGTTACCTGGCAAGACACCTGCCTACGAGAAAAACCCGAAGTTATTGACAAATATATCGTGTACCGTTGTAACGCAGAACCAGGAGGCGCTTGCGAGCCAACAACACCAATCGCAACGCTTCCCCGAGAAGAAACCACGTTTGATGACACTCAAGTACAACCCAATCAACGATACTGCTGGGCGGTAAAAGGCATCTACAACAAGCCAAACGCAAATAATCAACAACCCCAATCACTTACCACAACAGACGGTTCCATCGTTTGCAAAACCGTAGGAGACAGAGAATGTATCAACCTCAAATCACGCTATCCACTCATACCCAATGTAAAAGAATTCTGCGCAGGAAACACCTATGCTCAAGCAGCGACGAAGAGGTTCAGCTGTACACAAGATAATCTCAAAGAAGAAATTGAAGACTGTGCTGCAAACCAAGAACTCTGCATCGGACCCTTTGCTTCAGACTCCATACTCGGAAACCAAGGCGAAACCGCTTGTGTTCCAAAAAGTATTTGTGATCAATGCGGACAACCCTTTGGCACCTTTGCAAGAAGCGCAGACAACGTAGGACAACTCTACACCGAAGCCGCAGGAGCGTGGTTTTCCTGCTCCATTCCCCAAGTACAAGCAGTATGTTTTGAAGACACCTCCAAACTCAACGTAGATATTTTCAAACCCGTAACACCTAATACAACGTGTTATGATTTCACCTCCAAAAAAGCCTGTGTTGGGGAAAATCCTCAACCCGCTCTACGCACAAATGCAAGAAACGAAGAACAACGCGCATACATCTACAACGGAACAAACACCCAAGGATTCAACTGTGAATGGGTAGAACCCTTTGACACAGGAGAAACAGGCTTTGGCGTGTGCAGACCACTAGATCCCGACCTTCAAGACTGTTCGCGTTGCCACGATCCCCAATCAAAATGGTTCGGTAAATGCAATAAAGACACCTGTGCGTACTACGGAAAATGCTACTATGATGAAAAAAACCCACAAAGCAAAACAGGAGGGAGGTTCAACACCGATTCAAACAATTTTAAAGAATATGATCAATATGGATTACAAGGACCTTACTTTGCTTGCAGACCTGAACGAGAGATAAGCTGTTATGATTATGATACGGAAGAAGATTGCATAGGCTCAGATTCACCCTACTCCTATCAAGGAACAGCAGTTATTAAAGCAAACATTTCACGTGCAACACAAGGACAAATAGAACAACTCAGTTTTTCCAACATCGCAGGATTCACAGGACAAACCTACATTCCCTACTACAATAAGACCAGCGGAACTAATGAACTCCTCTCACGATCTGACGACTACTTCAACTTTGGCGTGTGCACCTGGGGGGTAACACAATACTCAAACGGAAGACCTATCTGTTATAAAAACGCTGATGCAGATCCAGCAACACCAGAACAAGCAACAGATGACTGCTCAAACATTCCCCAGCCCGGAACATTTTCACCTGAATGCGAAAGAGACTTCAACGCACCAAACACCACACTCGTCCTCCCCCCAAAAATACCAGGAACATTTACCATAGAAGTAGGTGTAGATGATCTCTCAACACAACTCTACGGCGATAGTAATAAATGGCCCATCACATACGCTTGTATCACTGAAAAAGGCAATACCTGCTATCCTACCAGCATAGCAAAAAGAAACCTTACCAAAAACATCATTGACAATGATCACATCACCTTCAACGTAGAAGAGCAAAGCTGGAAAGACAAAGACAACCGCATCCTCAAATCAGGAAACTACGACATCTACTACTTCTCAGAAGACTACTCTCACAACTTAGAAGTTGTACAACACGAAACCGTGTTCATTGATTCCAACCCTCCAGAAATCAACGCTCAATTTAGCAATGTGTCCTTTGAAGAAAACCCCGACGAGTGGTTTACCAACCTTAACATCACCCTTAGCGCATCAGATCCTGAAAACGATCCTCAAGAAGTCACGTGTACTGCTAAACTTGACCTTGACGGACAAGAAGTGCAATCAGCAAACACTCTTAGCGCAGTCTACGGAACGCAATGGGAGAGATTCTACACCTACCTTATTGATGGACTCTACACCTACACCGTTACGTGCGAAGACGACGTTGGTAATAAGAAAACCGTTGTGTATAACCTCACCATTGAAGGCGACAAATCCATCACCAACCCACTTCCACGAAACACACTCACAGACAACAGCGTTGTACTCTCCGTACAAACAGGAAAAGACGCGCAATGCTACTACTTAGAATCCTTTGAACCCCTTGATGATTTTGAAGACACGCAAAACAATAACGAAGAACTCCTCTCTCAAATGACTCCCTTTGAAAACACAGGAGGAACAATCCACACCCAAACCTACTCACAACTCTCGCAGAGCAGATGGTACCGCTTCTACATCAGATGCCTCTTCCCAGATGAGCCAGAAGAACACCAAGTCAAAGGAAACAAGGCAGATGAGATTAGATTTGCAATTGATCGAGAACACCCCGTAACCATTCTCAACACCCAACCACAACCATTTAATGACTGGTACAACGCACCTGTACGCGTAGAACTTCTCTGCCGTGACCGACCACTCTTTGACTACTACCTACGCCCAGTAGAATTTGGATGCGCACAAACACAATACGCAGTAGGATTTGACAACACCGCATGGAATACGTATACCACTCCCTTCACGCTCAATAAAAGCACCCACCTCACCTTCTTTAGCACTGACAAAGGAGGAAATGAAGAACCCCTCAACTACAACATCGGAGGAGTAGACTACGACCACGAAAACGTACCTATCAACATTGACACCACCCCACCAGAACTCACCCTCACCATCACAGACGGAGAAGAAGGCAACCAAGTAGAATTCTTACGCTTAGGCATCGTATACAAGGTCACCGTTACAAGCAACGAAGAACTCCTACCACACTACATTCAAAATCCCACAGCTCAACTTCTTGTACAAAGCGGATCCTTCCCAGGACTTAACGTTGATGTAGCGCTTGAACGCCTTGATGACAACCCTCAAGAAATGCAAGGCATTCTCTTCCTCACTGACAACGCTGCGAACAGAGGATTTGAAGGTAACGCAACCTTTACCGTACGCGTAGCGGATCTGCACAACGTTACAGGAGAAGTGCAACAAAACCTTTTTGTTGATACCCGCGCACCAAACACACCCATCCTCAACCCCGCAATTGATATTCCCCTTGAGCCTGCCCGCTCTTTCTACGAACAAGCAGGATTCCCCTTGCGAAGACATAACAACTCCTATTATACTAATGATAGCAGGATACAGCTTACAGGATACACTGATGAGCTCCTCACCGTCAAACTCACACACACCATTGACGGCGTTGACGCACCGCTCTCACCCTATACCTTCAAACAATCCCCAACAACACGCATCTACCAAGACTCCGTAGGAGTTCTTGCAGGATTTAACGACAAAATACAAGTTGAAGGAGATGCATCCTCGCAAATTAGCAGAGGACAATTCATAGGCTTTGGCGAGTTCCCCCCCGGAAGCAATGAAGACCAAGTAGGACCTAGAAGAAGCTACAAATCATTCGGACAATTCTACGAAATCACCGATGTACAAGTCATCAACGACCCCGCAGGAGCATACACCATACTACGCATCAACCCCTCTCTTGAACAGCCACTTCCAGGCGGATCAACCATCAACATTTACGACAGAGCAGTTCCAAGCTATTACTTTGCAATAGAACCCTTCCTTGAAAAATACGCATGGAATGACTTAGTATTCACCGTCTCAGACAATGCGGGAAACATCGCACGCTTCCCAAGCTTTCCAGAAACCATCCACCTCTTCTACGACCCCGTACCTCCAAAAATACTCAGTCACCTACCTCTTGCAGGAACAACAGCAAGAGACATCACCCCCATCGAAATCGTAGTAAGTGAAGAAACAGCAGGCTCAGGCATCAACCTCGCATCAGCACAGCTCTTCATCAACAACATCTCCGTCAACTTCACCGTTACTAACGTTACTGACACCTCTGAGGGCAAGACCTATTACTATTTCGAAACAGAAACCTTCGTCTTCCCCGAAGGAGAGTACAACGTGTCCTTCTTCGTAGAAGATAATGCAGGAAATCCCCTTGACCAAACACTCACCTCAAAAGATTGGACATTCATCATTGACAAATCAGTTCCACTCCTAAAAGAATTCAGAGTGCTCAACGCAACAAGAGGACCAGAAAATCCTCCACGATGGTACACACAAGACACCAACCCTACCTTCGTACTTGATTTCAGCACTGAACCCAACCCTGTTGAAATCACCGCAATTAGATTTGATCACCAAATCTCAGGAGATAGCGTTGCTACCTGCACCCAAGAAGAATTCAACATCTTCACCTGCACCTTCTTTGAGCCACCGTTTAGACCCCAAGGAACCTGGCCAGATTACGGACTTAAAGTGTATGCAAGAAAAACACTTGATGATGGAACGCAAACAAAAATATACGAACTCCCTGGAGCAAACACCTCCTTCGAATTCACCATAGATAATGAAGCACCAAACATAGACCTCATTATTCCAAGAAGAGTAAAAGACAATGAAGAAGTAAGCTTCACCGCGATGATCAACAATGAAAATCATCAAGTAAACGTAGAACTCACACCCGTACAAGGACTCTCCAAATCAGGAACAATAGCAATTACGAACTACGCAGGGCAAACCTACAACTACCTCTGGACAATCCCCGATCTTACAAAAACACAAGGAGACGAGGGAGAAAAACAACTAGAACTCATCTTTTCAGATCTTGCAGGAAACACGCGCACCGTAACACAAAACGTCTTTGTGGACCTCACCCCGCCAAGCATTGACATCTCACAAATCAACTTCACCAACGTTGTTACCATCAATGATAAACTCTACACCGCGTCAGCAAACGTCTCCATTAAAGGAAACCTTCTTGATGAAGACATTGAGCAAATCTACCTCAAACCAGGAAATTTCAACGGGGAAGATGGCACCTATGAAGAACGTCAAGACGCAACTATTAGAAGAATCGGAGGAGGCAAACCTTCCACCTTTGAAGTAAATGTACGTGTCAAAGGAGATCTTGGTGAAGAAGTCCTCAACCAATACGAACTCTTCGTGCGCGACGAAGCAGGACACATCAGCACGTACCCTGTCCAAATCACAAAAGACCTCAAACCCCCAGCAACACCGATCATCTGCGTAGACAGAGACGCAGGCATCTGTTAGCAGAATGAGTAAGCACTGGTTCTTGTTACTTCTCTTCATCGCCGCACTCCCTTGCGCAGCGGCGCAACTTACCATCAACAAAGTAGATCCAACCATCACCCTTGAATTCAAAGAGCCCGTTACTATCAAACAAGAAGAAGTCATCCTCACCTTTGAAGGTGAACAAATACCTGTTACGCTTAACAAAATCAACAATTCCTTTTACGAAGTAACCCCTGCGCTGTTCCTCAAAAACGGGTTGCACACGCTCGAAGTCACTGCAAGAGATATCTTAGGAAACGCAGACATCTTCACCTATGAGTTCATCGTAGACGTTCCAAGAACTGCAATAACTCTTCTCAACCCACGCTTAGGCGTTTCAAACACAACCACGTTTGACATTCACATCTACACAGACAAAGACTCAACGTGCAAATACTCAGTGTTTCCCATCTCCTCCTTCAACGCAGGAACCAACCTTCCCTTCACACAAAGCGATTCCAACAATCACTACATCAAAGACTACCAAGCTCAAGAAGGAATCAAACAAAACCTCTACGTTGTTTGCAGATCAACAGATAACAGAGACGCCTTTGAAACCTTTGAAATCACATCAGACCTCACCCCGCCAGTATTACAAACACTCGCCTACGATCCTCCTGAAATACTTGAATACCCAGAACAATTCCCCCCACTTACCACCTTTGCACTTGCAGGAGCAAACGAGCCCGTCATCTGTAAATACGCAACAGATGAGAACACCCCCTACCCTGCAATGACCTATTTTCCCGTCATTATAGATAATTATGAAATAGAACCCGAGCGTATTATCTGGACGAAGGAAGCATACAAAGAAAATCAAAGAGTCCTTCTTGAAATCCCAAGCGACCAACTCATAGCAGACTACCCTTACTACTATCAATGTGAGGACAAAGCAGGATGGCTATCAAACAAAATACGAAGAGATGTTCATGTTGATCTTACCCAAGGAATAAAACTTAGCGTTCATAGTCCCAAAAAAGCAACAAACACCCAAGACATTTTCTTCAACGCTTCAACAAACATTAACTCCATTTGCTCAATAAGTACCAACGCAGGACCCTTTGAGAGCACCGATCAGCAAAACAATCCAACAAAACAGCACACAAAAACAATAGGAAGACTTGAGCCAGGAACACACACCCTGCGCATCAATTGCATCTCCCAAACAGCAAACGGAACGCAACAACAAGACTTCACTCACACCTTTACAATAGATCTTACTCCTCCAACGAACACAACTATTCAAACAAATCGCGTCGTGTGTGAACAAAAAATCAAAGCGCAATTCTCAGCACAAGATGAATCAGGCATTGCAAGATACCATTATTTTTTACGAGAAGGAGACGTGCTCATCGCATCAGGAAACACCACGTCTTCAGAAATAACACTTTCAAGAAGATCTGACGGATCTGAACTCGCACTCAATGAATCAAAACAATACGTGTTACGCGTACAAGCAGAAGACGAGGCAGGAAACCTAGGAGCATTAGTAGAAACCAGCCCTGCAATCACGTTTGACCCAACAGGAACTGCTTGCGACACCACACCACCAACAGTTACACTCTCACTTAACGGAACCACACTTAAAGTTACCTGCGTAGATGATAAGTCAGGATGCTCAGACTTCTACGGATACGGCTTAGCATCAAGCGCACAAACCTGCAATCAAACAGGATACCTCCAAGCACCCTACGAACTCGGACTTACGCAAAGCACGTATTTTTGTTATTTTATTACGGACAAAGCAGGCAACCTTGCACAAGGAGGAGACCTCTTCACCATTGCAGGAATTCCTTGTACAAACGGCATTGATAATGATGGTGATGGGTACGGACTTGGATGTTTTTCAGGATTTGACTGTGATGATACTAACCCTGCAATCTGGATAGGGTGCACATCAGGGTGTATACAAGACGCTGATGGAGATGAATACGGAGCAGGGTGCACCTTAGGGGATGATTGTAATGATCGCAACAAAGAAGAAACCACTACGTGCGCAAATGGATGCATCATTGACAATGATGGAGACGGTTATGGTCTTGGCTGTGAGAGTGGCGTTGATTGTGACGGTCTTGACCCATCCATACAAACAAGTTGCGCAAATGGCTGCATAGCAGACAACGACGCAGATGGATACGGAATAGGGTGTAACGCAGGACTTGACTGTGATGATACTAGCAACGATCTCACAACACAATGTGAAAACAACTGCGTACAAGACAGTGATGGTGACGGCTATGGTCTTGGCTGTGATAACGGTTTTGACTGCAACGGAGTAGATCCCAACCAAGCACAAAACTGCGCGAATAACTGCGTTGCCGACGAAGATGGCGACGGATATGGAGGGGGATGCACTAATGGGCTTGACTGCTCAGACTTAATAGACCTCTACACCCTAAGCTGCCCAGCAACGCAATGCCTCATAGATCTTGACAATGATGGCTACGGCGTTGGATGCGAAGCAGGATACGATTGCAACGAGTTTAACCCCGACGAGAACACTGCTTGTGAAGTAGACTGCGTACAAGACAGTGATGGTGACGGCTATGGCCTTGGATGCGTCTTAGGACCTGATTGCGATGACTTCAACGCGCAAGTAGATAACACACAATGCAGTGAGCAATGCTCCTTTGACAATGATTGCGATGGCATCGATGATCTCTGGGAAGAACGCTACAACCTTAGCACCACTAACCCTCAAGATCGTGATCTTGACCCTGATGGAGATGGCATTATCAACTTTGAAGAATTCAGAGAACAAACAAATCCCAACCAAGCAGAAGAAAAACCACAACAGCCAAAAAGTAGCGATGAAGATGGCGACGGCATACGCGATACCTGTGAAGAACAATACCCCAACGCACTAGACCCCACAGACCCCACCGATGCAAATCAAGACTTTGACAACGACGCACTTACCAACAGAGAAGAATGCGCAAGAGGAACAAACCCTGAAAAAGCAGACACTGATGGAGATGGGTATTCTGATGGCGAAGAAGTAAATGCGGGAACAGACCCGCTTGACCCCAACGATCACCCCTCAGGAATTCTCGGATGGATTCTCATCATCCTAGGCCTTCTTCTCACGTTAGGATCGGGAGGGTACTTATGGTACAAGGCCTATTGGCACAAACAAGAACAACCCCGAAAAACAACACCACAACCCCAAGTACGCGTTATGCGCACACCTCCTCGCACACAAACAACCCCCCAAAAAGAAAAACCCAAAGCGCCTGCAATGAGCCACGAAGCATTCATGGAAGAACAACGCAGGAAAATGCAAGAACGGCTCAAAATGTTCAGCGCATTTGGTGATAAGAGCGAAGCACAAAAAGCAATGGAGCACATTGCAAAGAAAAAAGAAGAAACCATTCACGTACCAAAAAAACCACAACCACTCCCAAAACATCCCCCACATCCACGAAGACCAGTTCCACACAAAAACCAAGAAGATAACATCGAAAAACTCAGCAAACTTGCAAAAGAAGAAGACGACGTTGAAAAACTCGCAAAACGATTCAAAAAAACAACTCAAGACCCTGTTAATACCCTAGAAAAACTCGCAAAGCAAAAACCAGATCACGTAAAACACCTTGAAAAACTTGCGAAAAAAGAAGAAGAGCCTGATGCGTTCAAAGAACTCACAGCAATCGCAGGAGACGTGCAGAAAATCAGTGAAACAGACGCAATGGCGGCACTCTCAGCACTTGCAGGACAACAACCAGAACATGCAGAAATGATTGCAAGCTTTGCAGCAGCAAATGCAAAAGACTTGGGCAAGATGTTTGTTGAGATGAGCAAAGAGCAAAAAATCAACAAGAACATCTTTGAAGTCATCCTGCGCTACTTACTCAAAGCACATAAAATCACCAAACACGACGTTTACGAACTCATGTTTGATCTTGAAAAACAAGGAATCATCTCCAAAAAAGATGTTTCCAACCTGTTTTTTAAACTCAACATCAAGGAGGACCAAGTATGAACATTCAACAAACAACAAAAGCACAAGCACAACAAATCTTTATCTTCATCCTAGCAATGCTCATCACAGCAGGTATCATCGTCTACGGCTACACTGCAATAAAAGACTTCACACAAAGACAAGAAGAAGTCGAAGCACTCACCCTACAAAAACAATTAGAAAACGAATTTGAAATACTCCTCTCAGACTTTGGCACCATTAAACGACCCGAGATCAGAGTACCAGAAAAATTTGACTTTGTTTGTTTTAGCGATGGGTTCAAAGCAAAAGATGACAACGCAGATATTTGCAATTCAGGAAACGATGCGTATTCTCCTGTTGCTTGCTCAGCATACAAAAATGATCAGGCAAATGTGTTCTTCATCCCCGACGGCTCAAAAAACTTCATGGTCATTGATAACAAGATACAAATCAACTCGGGAAGTGTTCTGTGCGTACCTGTTCGTAGAGGACGTATCAACCTCCAATTAGAATCAAAAGGTGATCGCATCCTCGCATCAACATACTCATGAATCGTAAAGGTCAAGAAGTAGAAAGCCAAGTACACTGGATTTTTATTCTCATAGCAGGAGCGCTCATCATCGGATTCTTTGCAACCATCGTGGTAAAACAAAAAGCAGCATCAGAAATCGCTTTACAAGGAAAAGTCTCTCAACAACTTGACGCTATTTTCGCAGGAGCACAGCAAAGTCCAGGAACCCTTCTACGCACACCAACCCCTGACATTGCTGTTGAATTCACCTGTAATGATATGCTCATAGGACCCGCAGCGCAACGACTCGGACAAAACATTGTCTACGCAGCGTCACGCATAGAAGGAAATGAACTTATTACCTGGACACTTCCCTTCTCAGCACCATTTCCCGTAGCAAACATCCTCTACGTTACCGGCCCAGACATCAGATACTACCTCATTGACAATGGCGATACTACGTTATGGCATACGCTTAACGGATCACTTGATGATCCCCGCGCACCACCAAGCCTTCCTGAAGAACTCACACGCAACTTCGATCGTTTAACACCAGAAGATATTTCTTCTCTTCGTGATAGGAACAATGCACATGTTCGTTTCATCTTCGTGGGTGACACTACGGATCCAACCAGTGTTGATTTCTCTAACTTTAAAGATGCGGATTTTTCCGTAGTGCAAATAGCAGGGTCACAAGCAACATGGTATCATAAATCATCAGCAACAGGGGTTTCAAGAATAGGCTCGGAAGGATTTTATTCATTTCCCATGCTGTACGGAGCAATTTTCACCCTTGATGTTAATAACAAAGTAAATGATCAAAGCCAAGAACGATACAACTGTGTTTCAAACAAACTCATTGACAAACTTAACCTCGTCGCAGCCATTTACTATTACAAATTTAACAACATCCTCGCAGAAGAACTCGCACAATCAGAATGCGCACAATACTACAAAGAGAACAAAGCGCTCAAACAACTTGCAGGAATGGATGGATCCCCGATCACCAACTGGCCAGGAAGCAATTCTCTTGCAATAGTATCAGCAATACAAGCAGCAAAAAACCAGCTTGAGAGTACAAACGAAAACCTGCAAAGAATTTCCTGCCCCTTACTCTACTAAGATGAACAATCAACATAACCTCACGAAAAAACCGCATTGCCCGCACCTAGCACGCCATACGCCTAACAAGCGGTGGCGTGAGAACTCGGTTATGTCATTTCTCCCCTCTCTACGAGCAAGTGCATCCTTGCGATGCAAGATCACACCATCACACAAAAAAGCGCAAATAAAATTCGGAGAAACCATTGCAATCCTTTTCATTTTTTTCGTTCTCCTCGTCATAGGATTTATTTTCTACGCGCGTTTTGCAGCAGTCTCAGCAGGACAAGAACAAATAAAAGCACAAGAACTCCAATCAGTACAAACCAGTCAAGCAATAAGCTTCCTCTCAGAACTTGCCTGCACAGAATTTGGCGTAGTGGAAAGCGGTTGTTTTGACCTGCAAAAAGTAGAGGCTCTCGCCGAAATTGGCACAGGACCTGGAGCTTCAAACCCTTTTGCACGTGCGTATTACTTGCAAACATTCGGAAAAGCAACAATCATTGTACGATCAATCTACCCTCCAGGGATCAACGCGACCATTTATGATAATCCCAAAGAAAACTTCACCTCCTCATCAAATAATTTCTTTCCCATAGCACTTAAAAACGCAACTTCAGGAAAATATTCCCTGGGCGTATTGGAGGTGAGAGTGTATGGGTAAGGCTTTGAAATTAGGGCACAAAGGACAATTAGAAATCATGGGCCTTGCAATTATCATCATACTCTTTGTTATAGGTGTGATCTTCGCACTCAACTCGCTTATCAACAAAGAAGCATTCACACTTAAAAGAGAATTCACTCAAACCCAACTCACCTCTAACTTTGGCATTTCTTTGCTCCAAGCATCAACACTTGATTGCAGAGATGCGACCATTCAAGAACTCATAGCAGACTGCGCGGAATACTACCACTTCGGAGGGTTTATCACCTGTGAAAACGGTCAGAAAAGCTGTGCATACGTTAATGACACCATGACCTACGTTCTTAATGAAACACTACAACAATGGGTGGTGCCCTATCATATCTCCTTAGAACTTAATGAAGGAACGCTTCTTGAATGGAACAACCTTGGCTGCACCAACACAGGCGTTGGAAAAGCAGAATTCTTCACCATTCCCACCTCATCCTTCACCCCTGTCACACTCAAAATCTTTATATGCACGCAATACTAAGAAGACCATTATGACAAAAAGTTTCAAAGCAATCATCATTCTCATCTTATGCCTTGCAGCTTTTGGCATACTCTTTCTCATAACAAGAAAAATACTCGGAGCACTTTCATGAACAAAAAAGCAGAAGACTTCACCATAAGCCCCGTTGCAGCGATTATCATAGTCCTTATCGTTGCAGGAGTGCTGTTCTTAGCAGTAGGTAACATTTCATCATTTCAAAAAGAGCAAACCGACGTTGAAACATGCAGGTTAAGTTTTCTTGCACTTCACCAATTAGGAGCAGCCAAAGACGTAAAGGATTTTGAACTGAACTGTCCACGCGTAAAAACCTTGCTTGATAAACGCTACATTAAAGGAAAAACGCTTGATCGCGAAAAAGTCTTTGACCTCCTTGCAAGAGAAATATTCACGTGCTACTCAAAAACCGGAAAAGGACAACTCAACCCGGAAAAATCCACCGCGGTGAAAAACGCGTGTATTATCTGCTCGGAAATCATCGCGACACCAGAAGTCGTAGCACTTCACGACTCCTTTAAAGGCTTTGACGAGTACCTCTACACTAGACGCATACCCGGACAAAAACTCTACTTTTCAGACCTCTTCAACATAACACAAGGATCATATGATTATGACATAAACGAACAACAAGATACGTTCTTTGTTCTTTGGCGAGCAACAAAAGACATTCCTTCAAGACTTAGCTTCGGGCTTCTTGGCGACTATGACATCGGATACGATTTTGTTCCCGCATCATTGATCTACGCACAACAACCAGGAGGGTCACGCTACTGTGATAAAGTCCTCAACTAAAGCACAATACGCAATACTAGTAGGAGTTGTGCTATTTCTTACCATCCTTGCAGTGCTTCTTGCGCTTATGGGTGATTTTTTCAAAACAACAGATGATACCAACTGGAAAGCAGCGTGCAAAGCATCAGTACAAGGACACATTTATCAAAAAACCCCCATTGTCTGCCCCTTGCAGTACAAGAACCTCACCGAAGAGAAAAACATTGAAGAAGAACTTGTGCGCATGATGAAAACCTGCTGGGAAATCTACGGAGAAGGAGATCTTGACCTCTTCAACCCTCTTGCACGTAAATACTGCGCTATTTGCTACGTGGTAGATGTAGGCGATCAAGAAGTAGATCTTGAAGAATACCTTCAGACACGAAGAATACCAAGAACCAAAACATATTACTCAGATTATTTTAAGAATGCAATAACCTATTCTGACTTCAACACTCTTCGTAACAGAATAGGCATACTCTACACAGAAGAAGTTACTAATCCTCTTGAAGACCCTTCATTTAGCCATGCTCTGCGTGTAGTTCCCTACAACCCGGATACGCTTATAAACCTCGGTTGTGACGTAGTAGACGTACAACAACATTAAAAAGAAGCAACCACTCCTAAAGAAATCATGAAAGGACAAGTAAGTGAACTCAAAAACATTCTTCTCGTGCTCATCGCGCTTGCTGTTCTTATAGGAATTATTTTTGTGCTCTCAGGAAAATCATCCGTTCTCATTGATCGCATCAAAGACCTGCTTACCTTCGGCCTATGAAAAAAGCAATGACTTCAACCATTTTCAGACTCATCCTTCTTGTTGTGATAGTAGCAGTTATCTCCTGGTGGCTTTACTCCTTTGGAGGAGAAGGATCACGCCAACTCGCCAGCATCGTAAAGGAATGCGAAAACAAAGCACTCACCTGGCAGGACTATACAGAAGACGTCACACGATTCTTACAAACCGGATCACAAGACACAACGTTCCTCGCCTCACGCATTCTCCAAGCAGAAAAGTGCTATGAAGAAGGATTCTTAACATCAGAGGATCTCAACAATTTCAAAACAGCAACGAAGAACAGCATAGAATCCTACTTCAATGCACGCCTTACCACTCTTCCTTCTGACGAACTAGAACTGGTTGCAGCAGCACTTGAAGTCTATGATATTAACATCAACACACAACAAAACGCAATTACTCGCGCAGAAAACCTAGAAGAAAAAGCAGGAAAAGAATCCGACCCGCAGAAAAGCTTTGAGATCTACAAACAAGCAGCAGACGCCTACGCAACGCTAGGACTGTATGAACGCGCAGTACAAGCACAAGAAGAGGCACTAGTACAACTACTCAATAAAGGGTCCTCCATCACATCAAAGGATGAGCGCATCGCTTACCAACACCAACTTGCAAAAGAACTTCTTCGATTACAGGAACTCCAATACGCTTTTGTTACCTCCCTTGTCGAGGATGACGCAAACATTCCTCAAAACAAGCAGGACGCACAATCAAAAATAGATCTCGTACCAACACTCAACTCAGTTCTCCTTGACCTTGCAAAGGAGGGAGAATCCATAGAACAGTACTGTTCTCAAGCGCAAGCAAAAGGAGCGCATCCTGTTACCTGTTCTAAAACACCTGCACAGTTGCAAGTCGATTCACTCATTACAGTACTATCTATTTCCAGCACTCAAGAAAGAGATGAAAAACTACAAGAGCTCACATCCTACTTGGAAGAGCAGCAATCAGAGACCCTTGATTCCTACGCCTGTTCAGAACTCCTTAAAATCAACCAACGCCTCGCGTATTGCGAGAAGGCGTTTAAAGATGAAGAAGTCTTTGACAATCCTCTCGTATCCACAACGAGTTAAACGCTTTGTACGGCAAAACCTTTATATAGCGTCTTTGCCTCGTTTCTTCTCAAAGAGGTGAACCAATGGACAGAAAAGGTCAAGGACTCCCAATAACCGTTATCATTGTTACTGTTCTTGCACTCCTTGTTCTCGTCATTCTCTCCCTCGTTTTCACCGGTAAAATCGGGCAAAGCGTAGGACAAATCGATGAATGTAAAGGACAATGCGTTGCAGTAGGCGAGTGCACCGGACAATACAAAAAAGTGGATACGCGCGGCGTTTGTTACAATGCAGATGGCGATCAAGATCCCTCCCTTGAATGCTGCGTAGGAATATGAACAGATCCATGAGAAAAGCTCAAGGATTACCACTTAATGTTATCATCCTCGCAGTACTGGGAATAATTGTTTTAGTTGTTCTCGTCTTTATCTTCAGCGATAAGGCGTCCAATGTCAACGCAGCTAGTGCCTGTGAAAATAACAACGGGGACTGTTTTGACAAAGGCGAAACGTGTGGAAAAGGGGATGCAAAGGACTACCCTGTGCGTAGCTTCCTTGACTGCCCCGATGACCAACTCTGCTGTCAAAAAATAGATCTCTAACCATGAACGCACTAACAAAAAAAGCAGAACTCTCCCTTGAAGTCATCATCGTCGCGGTGATAGTACTCATCGTTCTTGTTGTTCTTGTACTTGTGTTTACAGGAAAAATAGGGAATTTTGGTGAAACCACACAAGAAACCGAAGAGCAGTTCAACCCCTCCAATTGCGAAATTCCTGGAACTGGAAGGTATTGTTCAAACACGCCTTGCCCAACAGGAAAGTCCGTAAGCGCGCAGTGCCCGAATCCTGGAGAAGTCTGTTGCAGGCCATGAACCGAAAAGGATTCATCTACGTAACAGTGTTCTTTGGACTCATCGCACTTTTCTTTTTCTTATATCTCCTCCTTAACTACACGGGGCTTTTCACCTCCTCTGCAAACGAAAAACTTGGCTGCGCAACAGCTGAGAAGAGATGTGCTTGCCAACTCACAGGAGGGGAATCTTGCCCTTCACAAGCATCAGGATCATATAGAACAAAAGAGTGTCCTCTTAAGTGCGAAAAAGGAAGTGATATCTCATCACTCGTACCCGTAGAAGATAAGAAAAACTATGGTCTTTGTTGCGTTGCAGCGCTTGGCAATCCTTGGCCCGAACCAACAACGACGTAGAACGCAATGATAAAAAAAAGAGCTGTGAAGGGATCCGTAGATTTCATGTCAGAGCAGACCATAGGTCTCATCTTTATAGCAATCCTTCTTATCTCAGCAACATTCATGTTTGTCTCATTTTCAGGAATTTTACAAAAAGAAGACTCATCAACCCAAGAAGTGTACAATTCTCTTAGAGAGTATTCTTCCCTTCTTCTCGCATCACAAGCACAGATGTGTTCATTTACAGGAGAGATTGGTGATTGGAACATCTACTACTTCACACCCGAAAAAGAGTTGAACATTATTACTGATATTCGAGAGATAAGTGGTGTTGCATCAACAAAAACAGTACAGCCACCTCCTGAATGCGAAGGCACACACTGTCTTTGCATGTGCAAAAAAACTGATTGTGAAAATGAAGGGCGGTGCGTTCCGTTTGATACTCCCTTAACCTATAAGTCTTCAGCACCTTTTGCCCTTTCATCAAAAGGATATCCCCCAATACGCGGACCAACGAGATTCGTTCTCCAAAAACAAGGGGACACCATTAACATCCTTGTTAATGATTCCCTGCAAGCGCCTCACTGTGAAATATACAGAAAAGAGTAGAACAAGTAATCACCTCCACACACGTTGAAAACATAGCATCAAAACAATCCCAAAAGCGCACGTTCTCCCACCCCGTATGAATATTTATAAATAAGGTTTTCTTATTCACCGCCATGCGCAAAGGGGAGATTTCTCGAAAACTGTACTTCATTCTTTTCCAGCTTGTTCTTGTCATCATGGTTGCAGTAGCGATGATCTCATTCTCCTCAGGAATTGCTGAAAACAGAGGTTTTCTCCTCACCTACATTGCAAAAGACGTAGCGCTTACAACAACAACGATACTTGCAAGCCCTGCAAAGACAAGTTATTTCGCACAAGACCTTCCAGGAACAAGAGACGTACTCATTGAGCTTTCAAATCATAAAGCAAAAGCCTACAAAGCAGAATCTCCTGATGTTGCTTATGAGCATCCTTTCCTCTGTGCAGAAGACGAATGCCCTTCACGTGCAGCAATACCTTTCAACGATTTTTCCATAGCGTCAAAAAGCAAAGAGTCTTCAAAACCACAATTCGTGTTTCCCGCCACTTGCTATTCTTCAAGCATCACCTATAAAGGAAAAGGAGATCACATCATTATCAAAGCAGCACTCAAAGACAAAGAAGCTCTTGACCGTTTGCGATCACACCCTCAAGTAAGCATCGGGTTTTTCAACAAAGACGTAACCACTATTGATATCTACGCCTCTGATAAGAAGAGTGGTTGCGATATGCTCAAAGAGGTATTCTCAACATGAGTCGTAAAGCGCAATTTACCTTTGACTTCCTCGCATTCGCTCCGCGCTTTATCTTCTTAATCTTCGTCGTAGCAGCACTTGTCACACTTGTTAATTCAAACGTGAGCAACTACACTGATGCAAGAGCTCTTGAAGGCAATCTCTTCATAGACACGCTTCTTACAAGTCCAGATGGTTTCGCAGCGCAAGATGCACAGGGAAAAGTTTTGCTTGGAACACTTGATCTTGATAAGTTCAACACCCAACATCTTGAAAACAGTTTTGGAACGGCAAAACACCTCGCAGCACAATTCACACTCTACCCTGTAAACGCACCACACCTCTCAACAATTACGGACTACAACAAAGAGTCCTTCACGCTCTACGAAGCACTCGCAAAAAGAAAACTTGTCGGTTCTGGAAAAGCAATACTCGTTGAGAGAACATCACACGTCCTCGTTGATGGCAAGCCCTATGAACTACACTCCAAGGTGGTAATCGTATGAGAATGAGAGGAAAAAAAGGATTTGTCTCCTCAGGCATTACCGATCTCTACGCTTATGCAGGGTTCATTCTCATCGTTATTGTTTTCTTCTTCCTTCTCAAACTTGATCTGAGTGTTTCAGAAGAACAAATAGATGCAAATGTTCAAAACGTAACATCAAACATGGTCGCAGCAGCAATACTCAACGAACCACTCACCATAGATAACACCACAAAAAAAGGATACGCGTGGCTTATTGAAGCAGATGCTGATCCCACACTACGAAAGGAAGTCTTAGATGAATTAGGGCGGTTCATAGGAACTCTCACGACTGAGTGCATAGATAGCGTAATAGATTTTTCAGACGGCACTAATCGTCGTGTTTTCAACGCGAAGCAAATAGTTGCATGCGACTTGCGCTCAGCACAAGCATATGAACTTCCCCTCTCACCAACAAGAACACTTCGATTGCGGGTGATAGCACGATGAAACGCATACACAAAAAAGGATCGCTCTTCACCATACTCCTTGACTTCATCCTCATCATCGCACTTACCACCGCCTTCATCTCCTTGCAATCAAGCATCTCCCCCCTCCTTGAAGGGAACAATGCGAAGATCGGAGACAAGCAATACGCACTGCTCAACATCTACCAAGAAGAAGTGGTATATCGCACACAGCTTGAAGCAACAGGATTTATCGCAGCAGAACAAGCACTGCTTGACCTTGCGCGATACGGCGGAGCACAATGCAGAGCACACAAAGGATTTACCATCCTCTCAGAGCATTGCACACCATCAAGAGAGCTCTTCTACGAACAACTCGTAAGGAACACACATCAAAAACTCACTAATCAAATTAAGAACATACAAACTCCCCTTTTTAGCTACACACTTTACAACAACACGCTCTACGCAGCGGCAAAAACACCTGTACGAATGAGCAGCAATTCTTGTCAAATAATTTATGCTCAAGACATTACAAAAGAAGAAGCAAAACAACTCATCTCACAGCTCACACAAAAATACTTCCCACAAGGAGAAGTTGATGAATACCTTATTCAAGCAATTGCAGAAAAAGAATCAGGTCTTACACACAGCACGAATGGTTTCATCACAACAAATCACAACCCCACAAGTTGCGATGTTGGCCTTATGCAGATTAATTTAGGACTCAAAGATAGAACTGCGTGTTACGACCCATCAGCACCAAAAGAAGGATCGTTGTGCAACGTAGAAGAATGCCAAGGAACAACGGTAGCAGATCCTGCTTGCAACATAGCAGCAGCACTACAACTTCTCAAACAAAACTACAAAGAAACCTATCCTCAAGAAGCACTTGAAAACCCGGTATACAAGTGTGACGAGTTCCCTCAAATCAAAGAAAAATACGCGCAGTATAAGGGTTGGGACGTAGCACTTCGCCTCTACAACGGTCCAAGTTGTGATGCAACGAGATTTAACACTGATTACGTAGAGGACATAAAACAACGCGCACAAGAACTCAGAACACAAGGAGGAACAATATGAAACACAAACTCTTTCTCATCTTCATTCTCCTAAGCGTTGTAGTGGGTGCGCAGATCATTCATGAATTCACCCCTGATTTTAGCATAACTCTTCCTACAGACCTCTCCTACTATGACACGATTGACACCTTTGTAGAACAAGCACAAAGTAAGGGCTTGCCCTTTGACGCATCAACACTTGACACCCTACGCACACAAGGCGTCACCGCAGTTTCTGCAAATCTTTCCGGCACCATCTATGGAGATCCGTGGAACAATGATCTCTGCACGCCACTCTCCTACGAAAATACGTGCACTGATTGCACCGATGAGACCACTCTTTTCGTCTGTGTTGTCACTAATACTAGCATGATTGATAGCAACCTTGCTCAGCGGGTCAACCTTACCTATCTTTTTGCGATCTCCTTCCAAGATGTAATAGGTGATGTCAATTTTTCAATTGATAATAAGAACAAATCATCTTCTGTTTTCATCCATTGGAAACCTGTTCTTGGTAACGTGGAGGAATACGTCGTTCTCACAAAAGAAGGGGAGTTACCTGCAACAACACAAGAACTCAACACCCTTCCTCTTGATGCGCAAGCGATCACCCAGCATCGCTACAACGTCTCCCTCAACGAGTCGATCTCACTCCTCTTCGATCAGAATCCTCGCTATTCCTGCACAGGTCTTACTTGTGAAATCGTGTATGAGACAACAACAAGTAGTCCATTCCTTCCTGATCCCAATACGCTCTATTATGAGCAAGGATTGGGAGAGTACTTTGTTGTGCTAGATATTGCAGATACT
>RFJL01000005.1 GCA_003695435.1 Candidatus Woesearchaeota archaeon | reverse complement strand
GCTGAGAGTTTAAGCGATGATGCAAAACGTGCAATGTAATCAGCAGGGTTTGAAGGCAAAATGTTAATGCCAAGCTCACGAGTAACAAAACGATAGGTTCTTCCTACTTCTTTTTTGTCAATACCTGAGCTTTCTGAGAGTTCATCAAGGGTTCGTGGTACTTCGTGTCTTCTGCAAGCAGCGTAGAGTGATCCTGCTACGACGGACTCCATTGATCTTCCGCGTACAAGTCCTCTTTGAACGGCAAGTGTGTAGATTCTTGCCGCTTCTTCTTCAACTGATTTGGGAAGTTTGAGAATTGATGAGACTCGTTTAAGTTCTGCAAGAGCAAGTTTAAGGTTTCTCTCAATTGCTGTTGATATACGGTATTGCCATTTTCTTAATCTGAAGAACTTGTTTTTGTCTTTTGATCCGAGTTTATAGAGATCTGCTTTTTGACCTACTTCTGTTCCTAGTCCCTGATCGTACTGTGTGTAGGTCATAGGGGCGCCTGTTCGGCGTTTGGATTCTGACACATCAGAGTCAAAATCTCTCCATTCTTGTGAGAAATCTACTAGTTTTTCTTCTACTACGAGACCACAGTCTCGGCAAATAACTTCTCCTTTTTCGTGATTGACGAAGAGGTTGATAGAACCACATTCTTCGCATTTTTTTACCATTTCAGCCATATTAAAAGCTCCTAAAAAGCAACACCACCCCAAGCGATTGCTTTTTAAATTTACTAGTTTCCTGCACCAGTGATGGCACAAGTTTTATATATTTGATAAGAACTATTATATAAATCTTTCGAAGATATTTATAAAGAAAGAGCATATTTTCGCAATTTTGATATGTATATTGGAGAATATACCTCATCCCATATTATAAGAACCTTTATAAATAAACTTTAAAGAATCCATCATCACTTGCCACCGTCGCATAACCTGGTATTGCGCTGGACTTGAAACCTCGATTTCAGGACAAGCGATCCAGTTTCCTCACGGATATCTCGGTTCAAATCCGGGCGGTGGCGCCATTTTCTTCAACAGTAATAGAACAGGAGTGAGGTTTCCTCACGGATACGAAGGCGTAAGCCTGAGCTCACCAAGCTTTGCTTGGGGTTGTCTCGTTCAAATCCGGGCGGTGGCGCCATTTTCTTTAACAGTTGTTCAAAGAAATAAGAAATCCTCCTCTTTTTTCTGTCAACGCTTTATTAAGTTTGCATTATCCGTTTTAAAAACAATGCCAAAAAAATCCTCTCTTGAAACTCTTGTAGATTCACTTGCTAACGGAAGCGTCCTACGCGATCTCTTCAACTTCACAAGACACTTCTCTCGTAGCAGTATGGAGGAGATGCGAGCACATCTTGACTTTAGTGATCTGCAATCATTTTATCGCCTTGCTACACACATCATTGAGCAGAGTCACGATATTATTGAACTTGTTGATTTAAAGCGTCAAGAATTTGTTTATGTCAATCCTCAATTTACCTCTGTCTTTGGTTACGAACAGCATGAAGTCATTGGGAAGAGTCCCGCACAGCTCTTACGATCAGGGGAACACCCTGAAGAATTCTACCAAGAATTCTATGAAACTATTCGAAAAGGGGAAACCTGGTCTGCTGAAGTCACTTCAAGAACAAAATCCGGAGAACTTGTTACCCTGGAGACACTTGCAAGTTCTATACGAACACAAGGAGAAGTAACGCATTACGTTGTCATCAAACATGACATCAGCGAACGCAAACGACATGAAGCAACAAAACGCCAAAGTCAAAAAGAGCTTGCAATGCTTGCAAACACACATCCCCTCACCAAACTTCCCAACAAACGCATGTTCACTCAAAGCCTTGAGCACACCATCAAGAAGAGTGAAAGAACTGGCGAGTCATTTTCCGTCTTCTTTCTTGATCTTGATAATTTCAAGACAGTCAATGATGCTTACGGACATCAAGAAGGAGATAGATTTCTTATTGAGATAAGTAAACGGCTTGAGCGACAATTACAAAATGAAGAGCTAGTAGCGCATGTTGGAGGAGATGAATATGCTCTAATCAGCAAACTAAGTGATCGTAACGATCTCCTCGAAGTAGGAAAGCTCATACTGCGTACTGTTGAGCAACCCGTTGAGGGAATTAATGTACAGGTCACATCAAGCATTGGTGTTGCTGTGTATCCTCGAGATGCAAAGACAAGTGAAGAGCTTATGCGTTGCGCCGATCTTGCACAATACCATGTCAAAGAGAGCGGAAAAAGAGGGATTGAGATCTTTAATGAAGACCTGCGAAGAAAACTTCACGCAGAACAAGAATCAAAAGATCTTGCACTTCTCGCATTACGAGAACCCGAGCGCATCGTTCCACTCTACCACCCGATTATTGATAGAGACGGTATTGTTCAAGGAGCAGAGGCTCTTATGACTATTCGAGACAAGAATGGAAAGATTCGACGAGCGGCAGAGTTCATTAATACAGCATCAAAAATGAGGGAATTTTCTCATCTTAACTGGTTCATGTATCATCAAGTTCTGCAAGATCTAGATAGTCTTGCAAAACGAGGAATTTACAGCAGGATGAGCGTTAACATGCCCAAACGTATGATTGCAGATCCTGCATTTGTTGAAGAGATAGAGAGCTATCGTAAAGGAACTGCGGTAAGACCATCACAAATTGTACTTGAACTTACTGAGAGGGGTTATGATCATTCAAGAGAAGAATTACCCAAGAATCTTGAACGTTTAAGAGAACAAGGATACTGCGTTGCTCTTGATGATTTTGGAAAAGGCAATAATAATCTTGATAGTTTGTTGTTGCCTGTCGATTATATCAAGATAGATCATGAAGTGACTAAAAACATTCTTGTTGATGAGCAAAGTCTCAAAAAAGTTCAGCTCATCCTTACTGCAAGTACGCTCTTTGACTACCCGCTCATTGTTGAAGGTGTTCGTAGCGAAGAGATGCTCATACAATTAAGAGGTCTCGGAGTGCAGTATTTCCAAGGCAATTATATCTCACGACCAGTGCAACTCTCAACGTATCGCAAGAAAGCAGGGCGAAGAATTGTTGAGTTTAACGCATAACTATTTATAGTTGCTAAACATTCTCTTACAATACCTATAAAGAAACAAGAACATAATCTGTTTTTGTCAATGAGTTTATTATGATACTCATCCTACTCTGGTTCGGACTCTTACTCTCACTCTACGCAGTGTTTGTTAATTATCGTCTTAACGCTTCAGGAAAATACCAACCTCTTTGCGACTTCTCACCCACGATTTCCTGCTCAAAAGCATTCACCAGCACCTATGCTAGAACCTTTGGAACTTTCAACGGATTGGTTGGTGTTATCGGATATGTTGCTTTGACCCTTGCTTATGTATACATGCCCGCTCTTTTTGTCATAGGGGTTTACATTGCGTTTCTTATGAGCATCTACCTTCTCTTCATTCTCCTTTTTCGACTCCATACGTATTGCATCGTCTGTTTTAGCATCTACTTGGTGAATTTCTTGCTCTTCATCCTAACATTAATAAACCTGTGAAAAGAAGGCGTGTTTTGTGACATCAGAACTACGAGAAGAAGTGGAAAAAGAACGTTATGAACGCGTGCTCAAAAAGCTTCGGCGTTTAAAAAAACTTGAAGAAAACGCTTCACTAGATCTTTATTCTTCCTAAGTAACAATAGAATCTTTGTAACCCTTCCTGTACAGTTTATAAATAAAATCAGAACATCTAAATACTTCTTTTCCTTATCTCTCCAATGAGCCGTACAGGGATTCTTCGTAGTGTGTTGTAAAAAGGTTCAAGGGGGATAAGATGAACTGGCAAGAAGAACTGCGTAAAGATGTAGAACGAGCTCGCATAGAACACTACCTACAAAAATATGGCGAGCTTAATCATTTAGAAGAGGAAGAGTAATCTTCCTCATTCTTCTTTTCCTACTTTTTTTGAAAGTAAAGATACGCGTAGAGCAATCCAGCAACTGCAAAAAACACAAGGGAAGAAACAAAGCCCAGTATCACACCAACAAATAAGGAAAGAATCAGAAGAATAAACACTATTGCTAAACTCTTAGAAACCAATAGTGAATTCATGTCCTTTGACCTTTTCAGTTGCACAATGTTGCGCTTCTACTTTTGGAACAAAGCTTATCTGAGAACACCCGCACTTCTCCTTAATAACCTCTTTGTGAAGTTTAAGCATCTCTATTAATTCAGAATCTCCTGAGATTTGAAGTGAGATTTCATCAGTCTTACTCAAACCTGCTTCTTTACGTAAAGATTGGATGCGACGCATCACTTCTCTTGCATAGCCTTCCGCATCAAGCTCGTGCGTTCTTAGCGTGTCAAGATAGGTAAAACCACCTCTTATTTCTCCGAGAATCCACTGGTCAGGAACGTTCTTTGAAAAAATAAAATGATTTCTTGTAAGTCTTACTTCCTGGCCTTCAACATCAAGGACAAGCTCATCTTCATTTACCATGAGTTCTTCGCGACGAAGACTATTCACATGTTCCACTATTTTACTTGCAAGTTTTCCAAATTCCGGTCCGATTTTAGCAAAGTTAGGTTTTACTTCTTCTGTTGCTTGATCAAACTTGTCGGTAATAGTGAGTTTCTTCACATTGGTTTGTGTCTTGATAAGATCTGCCATTAGCGTTGCTGCGTTTCGTACTTGTTCATCTCCTTCAACAACAACTTCTCCAACAGGCCATCTCACACCAAGCTTTGCTTTCTCGCGTGAGGCAAGAATACTCTCAATGATTTTACCGCCAATAAAGAAGACTTCTTCAATCTCCTCGTCGATAAGTGCTTCTTCAACACGAGGCCATTCAAAGAGTGTAATAGACTCCTCAGGGAAGTCAAAAACAGCTTTAAGATTAAGATACATCTGTTCTGCAATGAAAGGACACACAATGCTTAACATTTTAAGCGTTTCAAGAAGAGTTAAAAGAACCGTTTCAAAAATAACCTGTTTTTCCTCAGGGGTACCAAGAACACTTTTCTCTCTTACAAATTGGATGTAGGTGCGAGAGAGTTCAAGAAAAAGATCCTCTATGAGGCGAGGAACTCTGTGAAGTTCATAATTTTCAAGATGTGCTGTTACATCTCGAATCGTGGAGAACAGTTTGGAGATCATGTATTTTTGTAAAAGTTCATCTACATTTGCTTTAAGCTCTCCAGTTACAGTGAAATTATTGGTTTTAGCAAAATCAATAAGCCAATTATGAACATTCCACAATACTTGGAGATTTCTTGACTTGAGCTTTACTTCATCCCAAGAAAAACTCATATCTTCTCCAGCAGTGATTTCAATAGTGTAATAACGAAGAGTATCTGCTCCATATTTTGTTATGATCTCATAAGGAGAAACAATGTTTCCCTTAGATTTAGACATTTTTTCTCCTTCAAAATCCGTTATGAATCCGTGCATATACACGTTTTTGAAAGAGGGTTTTTTCATGGTAATCATGGAAGCAACCATGAGAAGATTAAACCACCCTCTGATTTGGTCTTTACCTTCTAGAATAAAATCTGCAGGGAAAAATCTCTCAAAAAAATCTTTTCTTTGAGGATAGTCAAGAGCATTCCATGAAGCTGATCCCGCATCTATCCAAACATCAAGAACATCAGGAATACGTTTGTATTGTTTACCGTCTTTTTCAATAATCACCTCGTCAATGTACGGTTTATGCAGGTTTTCAATAGTTTGTCCAGAGAGTTCTTCAAGTTCTTGTTGAGAGCCTATGACGAGGTAATCGCTTGGATCGTCTACATTTTTCCAAATGGGAACAGGCGTCCCAAAATAACGCTGCTTGGTAATAGAATTATCCCGAAGATTTTCCAACCATGAATTGAATGCATTTTTTCCACTTTGAGGTACCCAATGAATATCCTTGTTTGCTTCAATCATGTTTTCTTTAAGATCCTCTACGCGAAAGAACCACTGGGTTGTTGCTCTGAAAACGACTGGTGCGTTTGTTCTCTCTGAGAAAGGATAGTCGTGGCGATATGTTTGTTTTGCAAGTACTGCATCTCCAAGTAAGCTTATGAATTCTTTGTCATCTTCTTTTGCTCTGAGTCCTTTAAACTCGCCTGCTTCCTCACTAAATGAGCCGTCTTCTTTAAGAAGATTGAATGCGGGAAGACCGTTTGCATGACCCACTTCATAGTCTTCTGGACCGCATCCAGGAGCGCAGTGAACAAGACCTGTTCCTGCTTGAGTTGTAACGTATTCTTTTGAGAGTACAACGGTGTGTGTTTTAGGAGCCTCTTTTTCAATGCTAGTATAATTAATTTTATCAGCAAAAGGATGTTCGTATTTGAGTCCTTCAAGATCGACTCCTCGAACTTCTTCTACGATGATAAGTTCTTTTTTTAGTCTGTGTACTATAAAGTCTTCTGCAAGATCTTTTGCTACGATGTATAGTTCTCCATCAACATCACATTTTACATAGGTGATGTCAGGGTTAACCATGATCGCTAAGTTGAAGGGAATTGTCCAAGGTGTTGTGGTCCAGATGACGAGGTATTCATTGTCTGTTCCCACAACTTTGAATTTAACAAAAATTGCCTGATCAGTAACTTCTTTGTAGACCACTTCATGTTTTGCAAGTGCGGTTTCTCCAACAGGATCCCACATCATTGTTTTCTTGCCCTCATAGAGTCTACCTTCTTCGTGAGCACGTTTGACAAGCCACCAGATATTTGACATGTAGGAGTTATTGATAGGTTTGTATGCGTTTTCAAAATCCATCCACACACCTAAGCGTTTGAAGTCTTTATCCATTGCATCTGCTTTTTCTTTAGAGAATGCAATACAGGCCTCAACAAATTTGTCCACTCCAAACTTTTCAATGTCTTTTTTTGATGCGAGGTTATGAGCTGCTTGAACTTTGTTCTCAGTAGGAAGTCCGTGCATATCGTACCCTGCACGATCAAAAACGTCAAAACCTCTCATTCGTTTGTAGCGAAGAAGCAGATCCTTTGCGGATTTATTCCACGCATGTCCTAGGTGAATTGCACCAGAGGTGTAGGGAGGTCCATCAAGAAAGTAAAATTTCTCTCCTCCTTTGTTGCGCTCTTCAAGTTTTTTCTTAATGTTTTGAGCGTCCCAAAAGGTAAGAACTGATTCCTCTACTTGTTCAAAATCGTACTTGGACATAAGAGGGCATAGAATAGAGGGAGTTTATAAAAGTTCACCCTCTTACTTTGTTCCGAATTTTTGCGCATACATTTCTTGAGATCGTTTTACGTCTTTTTTCGCCTCTTCTGCTCCGAATACGTCAAAGACCTGAACTTCTTTTCCTTGAAGACGCTTGTAGGTTGCGAAAAACTCCTTAATCTCTTTGAGTAAGTGTTGCGGGATATGTTCAATGTCGTCCCACTCTGCGCATCGGGGATCATTTGCGTGTACGGCGATGATTTTATCATCGCGCTCTCCATCATCAATCATGCGAAGAACACCTATTACTTTCACAGAACAAAGTGTTCCTGGGAAGGTAGGTTCGTAAGTGATAACTACAACATCAAGAGGATCTCCGTCATCCCAGAGGGTTTGAGGAACAAACCCATAATCACCAGGATAATGTACAGCGGACCACAACACGCGATCACGCATCATAAGTCCTGTCTCTTTGTCAAGTTCGTATTTTACACGGGATTCTTTTGGAATCTCTACAATCATGTTTATTTCGTGAGGTGCGTTTTCACCAATTTCTACATCGTGCCAACTGTTAAAGACCATAAAAGCAACTGAGCAAACAAGGTGTTTTTAAAGGTTGTGTATGTAGTATGTATGCTATAAGGGGACAGGCTAGGAAGGGATTGTTTTTCACGAAATGGTATCTGCTCTTATCTGCGTGTGTTCTGCATGGTTGAGTATGCGGGGTTCTGGGTGCGATTGCTAGCATGGTTCATTGATATGCTTCTTGTGTTTTTGAGATTGTGCTCAGAGAGTTTGCATGTTTGCATCATGCGTTAATCAGGGGTGCTTAGAAAAATGATTGTAAACTGCTTTGATTTCTTTTATCAGCTAGTTGTTTTACATCAATGTTAAACACTTCAAAAATGCGCTCAACTGCGGGAATGACTTGATTATCAATGTAATATTCCGCATCATAATCTCCTTCTGGAGTAAGTTCCGGTACGCTTACCCTATCGCTGATTTTTCCTTTTCCAGGACGCACAATGTATCTAATAAAACTTCCAGGCTCAACACGCTCCCCTCTTTGTCTCATCTGTCTTGCAACCGCGACATGAGGTCCAATTGAAGCATAGTCTTCAATGGGTTTTGTGAGTTGGGTTACGATAACAAGTTTTTCATTAGGGATTTTTTTCTCTCGCAGATTTTTAATGACTTCTTTAAGGTAGCTTGTTGCTTCTTGAGTGTTCTTTGTGCGTAGAAGGGTTTTAATTACTTGAGTTTGCACTTCCTTTGCAATATAGCTGGTATTTCTTCGTACCGCTTCAAATCCTTTGATGATAACATTTCCTTGCTCATCACAAAGTGCGTAGCGTTTCTTCGCTCCCCCTTCTTCTCCGCGTGCTGAGACGAAAAGAGCTGTTTTGTAAAATCCTTCAGGTTCAAGCTCCATCATTTCAGGAAGCTCTGCGTTAATTCTGTCAACAAAGTCCATGGCTTCTTCATAGGTTCTACCATCAAGAGTTATGAAAATAGAATCGGTGTCTGAGTAAATCACTTTGAATCCTTCTGCTTCTGCTTTGTTGATAACTTGATGGATGTGATATCTTCCATAAGCAGTTACTGCTGCTGCGCATTCTTTGGAGTACCAACGCGCTCCAAAAAAACCTAAATATCCGTAAAAAGAGTTAAGAAGTATTTTTAGTGAATACTGTCGTGCATCAAGTAGTTTTTTCTTTTTTTCATCAGCAGTTTTCATCATGGCTTTTATACGTCCACGACGATTCATGATCTCTTCAAGAATGGTTGAGAAAAACCCGTCACGGTCTGTTGCAAACCACATATCAGGATGCCCTGGCACAATTTCTTTGTGTTCGCTTGGAGCGTTGAGTGTTTCTGGAGAGATGTTGTGTGCAACGATAATGCTAGGATACAGTGATCGGAAATCAAACACTACCACATCATCATAAATGCCTGGTTTGGGTTCATAGACAAAGGCGCCTTCAACGTGTTGTCCTTGTCGCTCATAGAGTGTTGTTCTTCCCGGTTTGTTTGGAATGAGCATATTTACTTCTTGGGCACGTTTTATCAAGTACCACTCAACGAATTGTGCAAACCGCATCTTTACAATATCGGCAATTGGCAAAGATATGAGTTTTACAAATTCCACAATATTAGGCATAAGCATTTGGGTGATTTCATATGTTAGTTGAGAGTCTTTAAGACAATATTTTGCAAATTCTGCTAGTTTTGGATCTGAATTATCCCAATATTCTGCGAGGTTTTCAATATCTATCTCGTTTTTTTTCTCACCTAAAAGTTCTTGTGCAACAGCGTCGAGTTTAAGGGAATCTGTTTTGAGATTCATCCTTGTTACTCTTCGTATGAAATTAAGAATATCTAGGTGAATGATCCCCGTCATTTCAACAGAGGATTGGTTTCCTCTTCCAAAGCGAGGAGAAGTATAATCAAGATTTATGTCAAGTTTTATTTTATGTTTTTGTGCGCGTTTGAGAATATAGGGAAAATCAAAGCCGTCTGAAAAATATCCTGTGAGGATATCTGGTTGTTTTACATTAACGTACTGTGCGAATTTTTTGAGAAGTTCTTCTTCGTTTTCAACGACTTCAACACTAGGACCATAACCGTTAACATCTTTCCAGGTAATAACTTTTTCAAAACCTGCTCCGTATAACGAGAGTTGGATAATGGGGTGCTGGGCAGGATCTGACATTTGTTTGTTTGGATTGTATGTTTCAATATCAAATGCGAGTAGTGTGGGCTGCGTGTAGGTGGTATCATCAAGTTGGGCAATTGATTTGAGAGTGTAACAAGTAACTCTGCTGTTTTCCACGCGTTTTTCTACTTCTGCTGTGCACAGCGT
>RFJL01000004.1 GCA_003695435.1 Candidatus Woesearchaeota archaeon | reverse complement strand
GTTTGCTTCACATGACCTTTACCGAGATCATAATAAGCATACTCTCCTACTTATGGTTACTTTTCAAAAAATGGCTCTCCCTTTTCGCAGCGCCCTTTGCCTCCCATGACCTTATCTGGATTATTATTCCCGTATGGCTCTCCTGGTTCTTCGCAGAATTCTTTCAGGAAAAAAAGCGCACCAGTTTTGGTAATGCTATCTCCAATGGCGTTGTTCCTTTCTGGGTCGGTTTTGATTGGATGCGACACTTAACAGGACTCCTTGTTTCAGGTGCAGCGTTTACATTTGATCTGTTTCAAAAATACTTCATCTCCTTGCTTGTCGTTGCGTATGGTTGTATGATTATTTACTTTGGAATTAAAGGAAAATCATTCATCCCCCTCATCGGACGTATTCGTGAAGTCACCTATGTTCTCATTATGTTCATGCCCATCATTTATGGCATTATAGACTTAGATTTGAACACCCTTCTGGCCATTCTTCTCTACTTCCCCGTGTATTATTTTATCATTGAACTTATTGATCACTACACTCCTGACCCGAAGATTTACGAGCTTGACGAAGGGGAAGCAAAACAAGAACCTTCTTGGAGCTCAACAAGCTCAGAATACAAGATTTAAAGCATTCTTCAGCAAGATTTTTTCTTACTAAAACTTATAAAACGGACGGGATAACCTTAGATTATGCTTGATGAAGAGATTCAAGGAAGTGTTTCCGACCAAGTTGCCCAAGTATTGAAACAAGTAGATAATTCTGAGTACTTTGTTTCTTTGCATTATGCTCAGATGAATGTGTTCATAGCAAAAGAAAGTCAACTTCTAACAGAAGGATCTCTTTTCTGCACCATTCCAGGAAATCCTCTCTACATCCCCTTAACAGGATATATTCCTTTTTCAGTTCTTGAAAAACAAATTGCAAGAATTCGGGATGGCAAAACCACCATCGCACAAGTTGACGAAACTGCTTCCTCTGAGCAAGATTATCTCGTAACATGCTCCCGAAGACTCGCTCCACATCAATTATCTGAATTCAAGAAAATCCACGATAAGCACCTGCTCACCTATTGTTTGGAGAGGTACCAGCATCAAAAGGAACGTCTTCAAGTGCTCGCAGATAGAGATACACAAAAGGAATTTTTTGACCAGTTAAGTCTTGCCTTCTCTTTTCTCAAATCAGAACTAGATGAGTTATTAGTTCAAGAAGGGGATGACATTCTTTTTGAAGGAACATTCCTAGGTGATGAACAAATAACCCGGTTTTATCCTTCTTCAATGCAACTTGACCCGGATCTTTACGCAAAAGCATCCCCTCAAGATATTCTCTCTTTGGATGCGCGTGTGAGGGAATCACTTAACAGCAAACATCAATTATCTTGCCAACTCAATGAGATCGCAACCCACGTACTCTCATTGTATCTTATTGATGAACAACTCACACACATCATCCCTTTGTTTGATGACGATCTTGAAGAATCAACCGATGCAAGTGTTTTAGATCTTCTTCAACCTGCAATCGACCTTTATCTTGAACTGCATATTCATACCCACACCCTTAGAAGAACTGCGGAGCAAGTAAGAAAAGGAACTATTGATCTTCTTGAATACTTTGGCATTCCTACACATTGGATTGATTTTTCCGATGTGGCAAAAGAAATTGTTCTCAAAACAAGCACTACGGAAATTCCTCGAAGATTCGTAATTGAGGTTGAAGAGGAGTGAACCTGGAAAAATTTCAATGCGCACTAACACCCGCTGAGCATCATACAAAGCCTATTTTTCCTTAAGCAGGGGAACGATTACTGTTTCGTGTTGTCTTACGTTTCCCTCTTCTACACTAAACACTGTGTATCGCAGAACATCATCTTTGCGCGTATGACTGATAACAAGAAAAGGGATGGTTGCTTGTAAATCTTGTTGTGAGGGAGGGTCAAGTGTGTTGTGTAAATGAAACGGCCATTTTTTCGTGGTTCTCCTGCCAGATTCAAGAAGTTCTTGTTGAGGCGTGTAGAGGTTGTCATAGTGTTTTCGTATCTGTTCAAGTAACTCTTCTCGAGAAAGAGTTGGATCAATAACCGTGGTATGCCCTAATTGCATTTCGAGTGCGGAGAGTTCATTGTAGAGTTTATGTTGGTCTGCAAGGCACAGCGTTTCAAAACGCTCAGAGTACTTGTTGGGAACTTCTTCAAAAACCAATCTTTTTCTCTTACAATAGGCAATGCCTCCAACTTCACCTGCTATTTGTAGTTCGTCTCTTTCTATAAGTTCAAGAATGGGGTCATAGCTGTGTCTTAATTGATGTTCAATAAACGGTGTGAACTGCACCTGTTTACAGCGTGAAGAATACGCTTCAGGATAAGCACAGCTAGAAATCAACACAGTCATTACTGCAACGAGTCGTCTCATATCATAATCACGTAGTTAAGAAGTATAAAAAGATTGGTGAGAAAAACTCTTAATCAACTGAAAAAAATGCAAATCTCATGATAAGGTACACGGCATAAAGACCTATGAGATAGTATGCTCCGCCTTTTCCCAGTTTGCCTTTATTTCTGAGTAAGTAGATGAGAAGAAGTGCTGCGGTAATGGTCTCCATGGGAAGATCCCAATAGATAAGAGGTAACGGTACCCAGTACGTTGAGAGCAGCGCCCCTCCTCCGATCGCGACAAGAGGATTGGTGATATTGCTGCCGATAAGCGTTCCCAAGGAAATACCCATCGCTTTTTGTTTGATTCCTGAGAGCGCAGTGAAAAGTTCTGGAGCAGCAGAAGCAACTCCTAAGGAGATCACTCCAATGAGTGACCCTCCAAGACCTGTGAGTGTGACGATGTGCTCGGTTGTTTTGAGCAAAAAATGCGCGCTGATGAGCATGATTGCCATGAAACTTGTTGCTATAAGTGCATCAAGAAGAGGTCTTGTACTTTTAGGACCTTTGATCTCGACGTGGTGGTTGAGTTCAAGGCGGTAAAGGAAGAACATGTATGCGAGGAATGTTCCGAAAAGAATTGCTCCATCAAGCCTGCTAAATGTTCTATCCCATCCGAGAATGATGCACATAAGCGTTGTTCCTATCATGGGAAGGTACGCGGTTTTGAGGAATTTTCGTTCAAAGGTAAGACCCCCCATAAGCAAAACAACAAGGCCGATAAGTAAGGTTTGTTGAATGACATCTGAGCCAATATTTGCTCCGAGCACCGTTGCTGAGGCAATTTTATAATCAAGCGTTCCCCTCAGAATACCAAAGGACGCTGCAAGATGTGCAAAAATTTCTGGAATGCTCGTTGCAAGCGAGAAAATGGTAA
Source organism: Candidatus Woesearchaeota archaeon (assembly GCA_003695435.1). Classification (NCBI taxonomy): domain Archaea; kingdom Nanobdellati; phylum Candidatus Woesearchaeota; species Candidatus Woesearchaeota archaeon. Next base: position 223 of record RFJL01000004.1, on the reverse strand, counting down.
GTCCGCCAAAGGTGGATGAGAACTTATATTTGTTAAGAATACCTATTATTTTTTGTACTGCCCGCTCTGCGCTGAGCATAAGAATGACAATGCAAACAAGAACAACACCTATGCTTCCTCCCAACGTTTCATGTAGCATATGGGTATTATTTTGTGAACTAGAGCATATAAAACTTAATACGTTTAAAACTTAGTACGTTTTAAGATCGTCACTGTGAAGACC
>RFJL01000003.1 GCA_003695435.1 Candidatus Woesearchaeota archaeon | reverse complement strand
GTTTGTTCCCATAGTTGAAATGCAGGGTCTATTGTTATTGCATGGTGCATAGATTCTATAAGGGATCTGATTCTTGCAGGTTCAGGATTTTTCATCACAGTAGCAACCAATTCTAAAGCAGCTTCAGGAACATTTTTTTGATAAGCGCCCCAGAACTTGTTAAACTCATCCTCACTTATTTGATGAAGTGCTGCAACAAGATCTTCAAGAGAATGTACTGTTTCTCCTGAGGGGAGAGTTATGTTGATTTCTTTTTGTTTTTTCCTATCGTCCTTCATCAATGAATGAAAAGGCAATCAATTCTTTAAATACTCTTCTTCGTCTCTTCTTTGTTACTAAAACTCAAAAGGTCTTTGAAAAACTGGTTTTTCGGTAAGTACCTTGCCTGTTTAAGCCAAGGAATTCCTTTGATCGCATTCACATCTTCTACCCCTATTTTGCCTACGTAGAGGTCGCGAATAGTGCCACCCTTGTGAATAAAGTCCTGCACGCTAAGAAAACCCGAGAAGTAGAGGTGATCCTTGGTAGACCCGCCCTTCTTTTTCGTGTATTTCACCCCTCTTTTAGCGCGCATCGCAAGCTGAAATGCTGTGTTTTTATCAAAGAACCTGAGCATATAGTGGTAGATTGATTGAAAGGAGGTTTCCTGAGCAAGTGCGGTGCAAATAACTCGAGCAGCGTACGTTCCCAGGGTTTTCAAAGTTAGAAGGTCAAAACGCTTTTCATTAAATACGGCAAGACCTTCTTCTGTCCCCAAATACCCTCCAAAACCAGAAGTGAAAATGTTTAACGGTTGTTGTTTGCCATTTTCTGCACGAAGCACGTGCGTTCCAACTTCATGAATCAATAATCGTCGAACGTAGTTCTCTGAAAAAAATTGATTGCGCGCAACAAATACGGTGTTTTTAGATGCGAGAACGGAAACACTTGATGCGCCAAGCGAACGCTCCTCAACACGATAATTGCGTATGCCAAAATGGTTTAACTCAGCACGTATGCGTGAGATCACTTGAGCTGATGGAATCGTTCTAGGGGAGATGTCTTTGTACGGCAAGAGAACTTCTTCTGCCTGTGCAATTACTTCTTGAGAAGGCAGACCATATACAAGATCATTGAATTTCTGAAATTTTCTCGTCCCTAAGAATTTAAGACGTAACGCATGATTGAGCAACTCAACTCGCTTTTTTTCAAGCAAGCCTCCAACAACAGAATCATCCTTATCGATGGATTGCAAGGCAGTAATCGCTTCATCACAACCAAGAGGCTCAGCATAACTAAACACAGGGTTGTGATCAGGGTCTTCTTCAACCTTTTCACGTTCCTCTTCAACGTTAAGAGGCGTGATATTGCGAAAAGGAAGACTGATAGTGGCAAGATCTGCGTCAATTTTCTTAATCTTTGAGAATCTGTCCATTAGAAAAAGTCTTTAAAAGAAGTTTAAAAGGGTTACGTCGTCAAGGGAAGTGACAACCAGTAAGGCAACTCATTTAAACCACTTCATTTTTCCACAAGAAATGGCTCAACTCATTCTCGCAGGGGCAGGAACAGGAAAAACAACAAAAATAGTTGAGCATATTGCATCATTACTCAAACAAGGTGTCAATCCAAAGAAAATCCTTGCACTTACGTTTACCAATGAAGCAGCAAAGAACATTGCAAGCAGGGTACTTGAAAAAACAGATCAAGAGGTTCCTGTTTACACGTTTCACGGCTTTTGTTCCGATCAGATAGAAGAAAACTTCACAATTATTGAGGAGTATGACTTAGCATTACTTCTTTTAGATCTTGGCTGGGAGCCTTATGATGCAAAACTCTACGCTCAAACAATCACTCGCGCTAAGGACTTAGGAGTTACACGTAAAGACTACGAAGACCTTCTTAGAACGTATGATGATGTTGATGAGGAGCACCTTGAACGATTACGCATAGAACTTCAAACACTCTACCTCAAATTTGAAAATGCAAGGACGAAAAATTACCGTGATGAAGCAAGACCCATTAAGCAACTAATTAAAAGGGCAAACGAGAAAACACGATTACAAGATTTTCTTCTCGCATGGGAAAAAGTAGAAGAAGAAAAAGCAAAAAAACACTACCTCGACTATGGAGATCTACAACTACGCCTACTTGAAAATCTTAAAGACTTTGATTTTGAGCACATCATCGTTGATGAATTTCAAGACACCAATGCAATACAGTTTGCAATTCTTAAACGTCTTTGCCCGCACCAGAACATAGTTGTAGTTGGCGACCAAAATCAATCAATCTATGCCTTTAGAGGAGCAAAACGAGACGTCATAGAAGAGTTCAAAAAAGAATATTCGCCTCAAGTATTTCACCTAGATCGTAGTTGGCGCTCTCCTAACACCGTGCTTAGAGTAGCGCATGATATTATCAAACACAACTACGCACAAGGAGAGTGCTTCGAGGTTCTCAATGCACAAGGACGCGAAGGAAAACCTGTGCGTATAGTAAAACTTAATGATGCAAAGGCAGAAGCAGTATTTGTAGCAAACCACATTGAATCAACAAACACACCTCTCAACGAGACACTCATACTTTACAGATCCCACGCGCAAGCAAAAGAGATTATTTCTGAGCTCAAACGAAGAAACATCCCTTTTAACACGGTTTCAACTAAAGACCTTCTGCTACGTGACGATATCAAAAAAATCATAGCATATCTTCAAGTTATAGCCAAGGGAGAACATCACAAGCAGAGTTGGTGGGTCCTTCTTGGAGATCTTAACCTTGAAGAAGAAGACCTCGCAATACTTCTCAAAAAGAACAAGAAAGAAGACTTAGAAGACTTCCTAAGAACGTTACCTCTCAAAAATCAAGAAAAACAAAAAGAACTCCAATCTCTTCTTTCTCGAATTGACATCCTTCGAGAAGAAAAAGATCTTCTTAAACTTATAGAGCAAGTAATTGAATTCATTGGTGTTGGGCACCATGAAGAGTCACTTATCAACATCAAACGCTTCGAAGATCTTGCACGACACTTCATCAACATAGAACACAAAGGAGTAAAATCATTTGTGTCTTACCTGGAAAATTTAGAAAAAGTTGGAGCAAATCTAAAAGAGCAGAAACTCGAATCTCCTGGAGCTGTAAAATTGCTCACGATGCACGCAGCAAAAGGGCTTGAAGCACAAGATGTCTACCTTATTGGATGGAATGAGGGTTTTCCAAACCTGAAATCAACAAGAGAACCATTTATTCCAACAAGCATACATCCCTTTTACAAAGATTGTATTGATGAGAAGGATCTTGCGAAGAGAAAAAAAGAAATCAGACTTGAAGAAGAAAGAAGGCTTGCCTATGTTGCAATTACACGTGCAAAGGACTCGCTTATTATTACCTGTCCCGGTTCTACAAGTAGATTCATAGAAGATTTGAATTTACAGGTTGAAGAAGTTGATATCGTAGTACCCACACACACCAAACAGGTTAAAGCTGTAAAGCACGAAATGCCTTATTTCTCATTTTCCAATCTTCTCACGTATAAAACATGCCCTAAGAAGTTTGAATTGCAAGAGATTTATCGCATGCAACCTGCATTCTATAATGAATCCGCTGCAAGAGGATCTTTCTTTCATGGAGTTATAGAGAAAATAAGTAAAGCAAGACTTGAAGGAAAACATCTTAGTGTTGATGAAGCCATAGAAAAACAAAATCAAGAACAAGAAACCCAGTACACCTACGAAGACATTAAAGCATGGTACGAAGTGTGGAAACGACGAAACACGCTAGAATATTTGCAACAGGTAGAAAAACCATTCCTCTTTGACGAAGACGGGATTAAATTCACAGGATTTATTGATAGAATAGATGCAACACCACAAGGATATACTATCATAGATTACAAAACAGGAAAGCAAAAAACAACGGGCGAAAAATTACAATGGCAATTAAGCCTTTATGCAATGTCTCTTATCAAAAACAACAAAAAAATACACAGATTGATTGTAGATGAACTCAATCACGAACATCCCACTTCGTTTATTCTCAAAGATGACGGCACCGCAATTGATGAGATCGGAAGACAATACGCGTTTAATATTAAACAAGTCTTCAACCGCATGAAAACACTTGCAAAAGAAATCAAGAAAGACCAACACTTCTTGCCCGTTGAAGATGATACTCCTTGCAGAACGTGTCCATTCAAACTGTACTGTCCAAAATGGGCAGATTGAACTGTGTTAGAGTAAAAAGGGTTGTTATTTGGCTGTTATTTGCTAAGTAGGTGGACGAGTTGTTAGCAAAAGAGACGTGAAGCCCGTCCAAGATACCTTGCAAGATGCGCACTAAGAGGCTCACTGAGGTATTTTACAGGTCTTACTTTAAGAGTATACATCCCTACTTTATTAGCACCAACAATATCCTTTGCAACCATATCACCAATCATCGCAACATTATGAATTTGAAGATCCGCATCTGGAATGCCATTACGTCCCCGGTAGGATTCGTACATTTGTTTAAGCACTTCAAACCCATCAAGAAAAGCGCCCTCTAGTGGTTTAAGATGTTGCGTACGAACCACTTTAAGACCTGTTTTACTCTCATATTCATCAAAACGATGATGTGAGTCTGTGAGTATTGCACAAGGAAGAACACTTGCAATACGCTCAAGAGAAGGAGGAGGTGCTTGAGGTTTTCCATGCTCAAACAAAGTATTATCCGCATCAAAAAGCAATGCATAAACTTCTCTGAACGTGAAAAACTCCACACTTAGATGCTCAACACTACGCAGATAGTGGTTGGGTGTTGAATACTGTGCGTTGTGTCCTCTAAACAGCGCACGCAGATGGTCTTGCAGTTTTTGTTGCATACTAAGTGGCTCTCTACGAAATCCTTATAAATCTTGTTTTGCCCTTGTGTTTTATGAAAATAACTCTTCCCGATGGTAGTGTTAAAGAATACAAAAAAGGAATAACTCCTCTTGAGATTGCAAAAGACATCTCAGAAGGACTTGCCAGGTCCGTTGTTGCAGCAAAGTTTAATGATAAACTCATTGACCTTACAACTCCGCTCAACCAAGATGGCGCACTTACTCTTCTAAGAGCAGACTCTCCTGAAGGGCTTGAAGTTATTCGCCACTCCACTGCACATCTTCTCGCACAGGCAGTACTGGAGCTATACCCTTCAGCACGTATAACCATCGGGCCTGTTGTTGAAAATGGATTCTACTATGACATTGATCACGATCCCTTAACTCCTGACGATTTACAACGCATCGAGAAGCGAATGAAAGAGATTGCAAAGCGAAAACTAGAGGTAACAAGACGAGAACTCACAAAAAAAGAAGCTCTTGAACTATTTCGCGACAATCCTTACAAACAAGAAATTATCAACGAGATCCCTGATGGAGAAACTATATCCGCATATCAACAAGGAGAGTTTATTGACCTTTGCAGAGGGCCACACGTTCCAAATACCAAGCATCTAGGTCACTTTAAACTTACCAAGATAGCAGGAGCTTACTGGAGAGGAGATGCGAACAACAAACAGCTTCAACGTATTTATGGTGTTGCATTTGCAACAAAAGAAGATTTGAAAAACTACTTACACTTGCTTGAAGAAGCAGTAAAACGAGATCACAGAAAACTAGGAAAAGAACTTGATTTGTTCTCCTTTTCTGATCTAAGTCCTGGATGTGCGTTTTTTCATCCGAAGGGCACCATTGTTTACAACCTTTTACGAGACTTTATGCGTGAACAATATCGAAAAAGAGGGTATCAAGAAGTTATCACTCCCAATATTTTCAACGCAGAGTTGTGGAAAATTTCTGGACACTGGGATCATTACAAGGAGAATATGTTTACTTTTGATGCAGAAGGGCAAACCTTTGCACTTAAACCCATGAATTGCCCATCACACTTACTCATCTACAAGCAAAAAGTTCACTCATACAGAGATTTGCCCCTGCGCTTAGCAGATTTTGGAGCATTACACAGAAACGAGCTTTCAGGAACTCTGGGAGGACTTACGAGAGTAAGAAAACTCTGCCAAGATGACGCACACATATTCATAACACGCAGTCAAATTCAAGAAGAAATCCTGAACATGATGGAATTCATCAATTATGTTTACGTTAACATTTTTGGTTTTGATTTTACTATTGAACTCTCCACAAGACCTGACGATTTTGCAGGAGACTTAGCAGTATGGGAAGATGCGGAATCCCAACTCAAAGCAGCACTTGACGATGCTGGTGTTGAATACTCCATTAACGAAGGTGATGGTGCATTTTACGGCCCTAAAATAGACTTTCACATTAAAGATGCATTGCAACGAAGCTGGCAATGCGCAACAATCCAGCTAGACTTTGTTCTTCCTCAACGCTTTGAAGCAACGTACGAAGGAGAAGATGGTAAAAAACACCAAGTTATTATGATTCACAGAGCAATCTTTGGCTCTTTAGAACGATTCTTTGGCATTCTCGTTGAACACTATGCGGGAAAATTCCCTACGTGGCTTGCACCTGAACAAGTAGTGATCTGCACAGTTGCTGATAGACACATTGAGTATGCAAGAAGAGCAAAAGAAATTCTAGGGGATGTGCGCGTCACTATTGATGATTCTGCAAATTCCATTCCTAAAAAAATTCGCAACAATCAACTCAAAAAGATTCCTTACATTCTCGTTGTTGGAGATCAAGAAGAGAAGAACAATACTGTTACTGTACGTACGCGTGATGGTGTGGTACATGGAGAAAAAGATGTTCTCCAATTTGCAAAAGAATTAGAAGAAGAAATCACCCAGAGACGCTAATTTTTGCACGTGTCTTTTACATTTTTTTTTGTAAGCGTGCTTACTTACTCTCCTAATAACCTATTAATCTCCGCAAGCCTTGCTTCAAAATCGTTTGCAGGTTCTTCTTCGTCTATTGTCTCTTCGTTGATTGGTGAGGGCTCTTCATCAATGAAAAGAGGTTTGGGAAGATCGTGTTCTGGGATTGGCGAGGGTGCCGGGGGAAGATTGGTGTCTTCAACACTTGTAGGCTTAGGAGCAGGAGGGAGGGGTTTTGAAGACGCTGTGTTTTCATGTTGATTGGTAGTAGTTACTTCCTTAGTGGTTTCTTGCACCTTGGCGGTTTGTTCTAAAGGTGCTTTTTTGTTAATTGTGTTTTCTTGTGTTGTAGGTGATTTTTCATGAGATTTCTTTTTTCTTTTAAGTCTAGATGCAAGATTGATGCGCCCCGCAAATCCAAGATGCTCATGCGCAAAGTGAACTTTTGACATTTTTGATGCGCTGTGCTGGATAAGAGTAAATAATCCGTAGAAAAGTGCGATATAACCAAGTACAATTCCTATGGATGTGTACACTGCACTAATATCTAGATTGAACACGAGAACTTGCTTTATGATGTTCTCAGAAATAACAAATGGGGAATACTTCGCTATGGTCTGTACGAGTTTTGGAAGGGTTGCAAGCGGAACAAAGGTGTTTGAGAAGAACATAAACAAAGTGCAGAGCGTAACTGCTGCAAGCATCGTTGTTTCTTGAGTTTTAAAGAGATACCCCAGTATCATACCTATGAGTATGAACACTGCGCTCACCGCAATAAGGGTTAGGAATACTAAGTACAAGTTAGGTGTAAGTCCCACTTTGAAAAGAGCAGTTGAAACAGCAAAAAAGAGGACGTTTTGAACTAAAATTAATGTCATTGCAGTAAGAAAAGTTCCCATATTGAGTGTGAATGCTGATGTTGGTGTGAGAAGTGTTCTTAGATGTGCTCGCGATGATTTCTCACTAAAGGTAAGTGTTGCTGCAAGAAGAATGCTGGTAATCATGGTAATAAGAACAATAAGGGTGGGGAACATTCCCTCAAAGTTATTCTTTGAACTGTTTATTGCTTGAATGCGTGTCTCAATAGGTGTACTGATTTGTCTTGCACTCAAATCAATACTTCCAATTCGTTCAAGAGCTTGGGAAACAGAAGAGCGTAACGTATCAAGAGACGTTTTTAGTGCATCCACGCTTTCTTGTGCTCTTGTAAGTGATTCTGTTGCAGTACTCTTTGCAGAAATACTTGCGGAAATCTGCTCATTAAGAGATTCCAACGCGGAAGAGAGAGAAGAAAGCGTGATCTGCGCATCCGCAAGGTATACGCTTGCATTGGTATAGTTTGAACTTGTGGCGTTACGTGCGTTTTTTACTTCTTCAAGAAGGGTTGCTATACTCGCATTGATTGCTTCAAGTTCTGATTCTACTGCTGTTCCTTGTGCTGACGCGATAGCATCTTCAATGTCTGATTGTAAGTCGTTTAAATCGTTTTCAACTGATGCGAGATTTGTCTCAACAGAATTGAAAAGATCGTAAAAGGTACTATCGGCGTTAACCACATTTTCAGTTGCATCAGAAATTCCACTTGAATTAATACCAAAGTCAATGTTGATACTCTCAACCTGTGAAGTACTTGTGGAAATATCTTGAGATGCATTCGTAGCTTGTTCTTGAGCTGTTTTTGTTGCACGATCGATAAGTTCTAATTGTTGCTTTGCAAAACTTAGACGATCAAGAATGTCTGCTGAGTACGTTGTTGATATCGCAGCGCGTTTTTCATCAACACCGCTCTTTACGTTGTCAAGGACATAGCCTACAAGATTGAGTTGTGATGAGTCAACGTGGAAGGTGAGTTGCGTATTGCCTTGCGTTGAAAAACCCGGAGGAAATTCAATACACAGTTGATTCTCTCCTGTTTGTACTAAACGTATACATTCCTCAAGGGTATCCACTTTTGTGATTTGTGTCCCCGTTGCTTTTAGTGTGTCAAGGGTTTCTTGAGCAAGAGGGGAGTACTCTGTACTAAATGCAGACGCTTTTAGTAAAACGTCAGTTTGTGCTCCGAAGGAGAATCCTAAAAGGGTGACTAAAAGAAGGGGTCCAAGTATAATGATAAGAGCTGAGAGGGGATTTCTTAAAATAATTTTAAGATTTTTTTTAAGGATGGTGATGAGTTTCACTGAGCCACCCCTTTTGTGAGTTGTTCAAATACTTCGTGAAGATGTGGTGGACGCACATCACAGCTAATTAAGTCCTCATCAAGATTGTCAAGGATGTGCAAGGCTTTTCTTATGAGGTGCTGTGTTTTTTTTGTTGTAATGATGAGGTCTCCTTGTTCCTCTCGAATTGTGGTGATTGCAAGACGCTCTTTTTTGAAGGCATCTCTTATTTTTTGATAGTCTTGTGTTTTGGTTCGTAAAACGATTTGGCGTTCCCCTGAAAAAATATGTTTCATTTCATCAAGTGTTCCTTCACGTAGAACCTTTTTGTTGTGTATGATTGCAATTTCATCACAAAGGTGTTCAATTTCATCTAAATAGTGTGAACTAAGAACGATGGTTTTTCCTTGGGATTTGATTTCTTTGAGCATAGCCCAGATGTGCTTTCTCATGAGAGGGTCAAGGTCCGCAGTAGGCTCATCTAACACAATGATTTGTGGATCGTGAATAAGCGCGCAGGCAATGTCAAGACATTTGCGCATACCTCCTGAGAGGTTTTTAGCAAGGGTGTGTTTTTCTTTTTCAAGACCTGTAAGCAAAAGTACTTCGTCAAGCCTTTCCTTTGTTTTCTTCTTAGTAAGATCATAGAGTGCTGCAAAGAATTCGAGGTTTTCAAGCACTGTGAGTTGAGGGTAAAAGCTAGGCTCTTGTGTTGAGTATCCCGCAATGCGTTTAACCTCTGATGAATTTACTGCTTTTCCATTGATTTTAATGTTTCCTGTGTTGGGATCCTCTTGACCGAGGAGTAAATGGAAGAGCGTTGTTTTACCTGCTCCGGTAAGACCAATAACTCCATATATTTGGTTTTGCGCGATACTCAATGAAATATTTTCGAACACTTTTTTCGTGCCAAATGATTTAGAAACATTTTCTATGGTGATGAGGGGCATGAAAGGACTGCTTTTTTTGCATTTTTAAACATTTATCTCAATTTCGAAGTAGTGAAATTGTGTATCCTTTGATTTTTGGGGTTTAAGCTTGTTCTGGGGGCGGTGAATCGAAAGGAGTATTTAGAAGTATATGGAAGTATAAATAGGTTTATTTATGTGTATTGAAAGAAAAATATTTAAACAACTGTGTATGTAAGGGGTGTTGTGAAGCAAAAGGTAACCCTCTCAATAGATCGCAACGTCTACAAAAGGTACAAAAAATTCTGTGAAGAAAACGCAATTGCCCTCTCAAAACGCATCGAACTCTTCATGAAACAAGAAATGGAACAAAAGAGGGATGAAATAGATCAAAAAACCGATCAAAAGAATAGTCGAAAAACAAGTCAAACAAGGAAACCGGAGGTGTGAAGTGGATATCAAACAATTGCGCTCACGTGGCGAGCGCACAAGAAGAATTCTTGCAACCCAGGCGTTTGTAAGAAGGATGCGTGAACGCATCAAAGACTTACAAGCACTCCTCTTCCATCAGCGCATTTCTTGGATCCCGCTACATCAATCACAACACAAACGCACAAAGCACAAGCGACGAGCAAGACCTCAAGAACACTCAAAAAAACATCCGCTTATCTACATCGCAAAAAAAACAGAACAACAAGTAAAACAAAGAGCAAAATATATAAAAGCAAAAAAAGGCGAAAACCAAATCACCCAAAAAGAATATGTTTTGCGCAGATTAAAAGAGGTGCATAGTGACTAAGACGATAGGGATAATAGCAGTTAAGGGAGGAGTGGGAAAGACAACAACGGTTGCAAACCTTGCAGCAGTGCTATCTAACACCTATAACAAACGCGTTCTTGCTGTTGATGCTAATTACTCAGCGCCGAATCTAGGACTTCACCTCGGTCTTATCGACCCTGTTCACTCACTTCACGACGTGCTTCTTGACAAAGTAGATATTAAAAACGCTATTATCAATCACAAACTCGGTTTTGACATTCTTCCCTCATCACTCCAACCAAAAAAGATCAATCCCTACAAACTCAAAAATAGACTAGACAAAATCAAGAGCGACTACGACGTTATCCTTCTCGACTCATCTCCAACGCAGAACGAAGAAATGCTCAGCTCAATTGTTGCAGCAGATGAATTGGTGTTAGTAACCTCTCCAGACTTCCCATCACTTTCCTGCACGCTTGCAAGCATCAAAGCATCAAAAAATAAGAAAATAAAAGGAATTATCATCAACAAATCACTTGGTAAAAAGTTTGAAATCTCACCTCAAGAAATTGAGGCAACAACAGGAATAAAAGTTCTTGGCACATTAACTCATGATGTAAAGTCACTAGAAGCACTCTCCAAACAAGTGCCCCTTGCACTGCACAAACCAAGAAGAAAACTCTCAAAAGCATATCGCAACCTTGCAGCAACACTCATGGGAGAAGAACCTGTGCAAAAGAACATATTTTCCTTTTTCAAAAAAACAACAAAACAATCTCTTGATGTTGAAGATCAACCCGAACTTCCAGAAGGGCTAGAACACCTTTAAGACAACATCTTCTTTCTAAAATGCAGTAGCATATTGCAAGATTTCTCTGAGTACAACTCAAGTAAGGTTACTCATCAACCTTGGACTCAAGAGTGTTATAAATTCTAATAACATCTGAACCCTTACGAACAAATTCTTCAATAAACCTACGCGAAGAATCAACAGCTACGCGCAAATCATCTGAGTAAAACTCATTCAAATCCACTGCAAAAATCATATCAAGAAATTCTTGTCGGTTATACTCTCCTGGTACAATTCCTGCTCTTTCGAACAGAAGTTCCATAGGAGGACTAGCATACCGCGCCTTGCCTTGTTCTATAAGTTTAACAGCGTACCGCATACCGTTCTCTACTTAACGCTCATTTATAAATATGTGTGAGATTGTCCTAGTACATTTATAAACACCCTTTGTTGGTAGCACTCACATGGTCTTAGAAAAATTAGGCGGAACTCTGCGCGATTCCATTAGCAAGATCACCAAAGCAGTATTTGTTGATGAAAGACTCGTAAATGAACTTGTCAAAGACATACAACGCGCACTTCTCCAATCAGATGTTAACGTTCAGATGGTCTTTGACCTTAGCAAGAATATCAAAGAACGCATACTCAAGGATGAAACACCAAAAGGTCTATCCAAGAAAGAATATCTCATAAAAATAGTCTACGAAGAACTCGTCAAATTCTTAGGAGAAGAACCAAAGCAAATCGAGCTTAAAAAACAACCAACAAAAATCATGCTCGTAGGTCTTTTTGGAAATGGGAAAACAACAACTGCAGGAAAACTTGCAAAATATTACCAGAAAAGAGGAATTAAAGTTTGTCTTTGCTCAACAGATACTTGGAGACCCGCAGCATTTGAACAACTCAAACAACTAGGATCTCAAATTGGTGTTCCTGTTTTTGGAAACCCGCAAGCAAAACACCCAACAGAGATTCTCAAAGAATTCGACAAAGAATTTCAAAAATATGACTTGGTTATTATTGATACTGCTGGACGCGACGCACTCAATGATGAACTTGTCGAAGAGTTGCGCGCAATTAACAAAGCTGCTCAAGCTGATGAAACCATACTGGTTATGGCAGCAGATGTAGGTCAAGGAGCAAGAGAACAAGCACAGGTTTTCCATGATGAATGTTCTGTTACAGGAGTTATCATAACCAAGATGGATGGTACTGCAAAAGGAGGGGGAGCAATTGCTGCCTGCGCAGTTACTGGAGCAAAGGTTATGTTCATAGGGGTGGGCGAAAAAATTGACGCACTTGAACCCTTTAATCCTCAAAGATTTGTCGGACGTCTTCTGGGCATGGGTGATTTAGAAACCCTCCTTGAAAAAGCTCGCGAAGTAATAAATGAAGAAGAAGCGCAAGACATGAGCAAAAAACTACTCAAAGGAGAGTTTAACCTTCTTGACCTCTACCAACAAATGGAAGCCATGTCAAAAATGGGACCTCTTGGGAAAGTCCTTGAAATGATTCCGGGTTTGGGACAAGTAAAACTACCTAAAGAAGCAATCAAAGTACAAGAAAAAAAACTCAGGATCTGGAGAGTTATTATGGATTCTTGCACCAAAGAAGAACTTGAAGAGCCTGAAAAAATTTCTGGAACGCGCATTGAGCGTATTGCAAAAGGTTCTGGAAGATCTGCAAGTGAAGTACGTGAACTTCTCAAACAATACAAGCAGTCAAAGAAAATGGTTAAACTCCTTAAAGGAAAATCCGGCGGAACTATGAAAGGAATGGAGAAAATGATGCAACGTATGGGCGGAGGAATGAATTTTTAGTGAGACATTTTAGTGTGCGTGCTACATGCATTCGTGAAACCTTCCTTCGTTTTATCTGTCGCATCATTCACAGTTATTTAGCGCATAATCGCAATGCGTTACATCTCCAGCATTCACAACGCTCTTCACAATCATGAAAACATTCACACTTAAACACGACTTTGAAATCAAGGGGGAGATACTCAAACCTCGCGGGAGAGGACCCTTCATAACCGTTCTTCTTGTTCATGGCTATTTGGGATTCATGCACCAAAAACAATTCAGACTGCTAAGCGAGTATTTTATCAAAGAGGGATTTGCCGTGGTACGCTTTGATTTTTCTTGTGGACAAGGTCAAAGCGAGGGCAGGTACGAGCAAGCAAGAATTTCGCGATGGCAAGAAGAACTCTCATTAGTCATAGAGTATGTCAAAACATCTGGTTTTTGCAAACACCTCGTTCTTCTTGGCCATTCGCTAGGGGGTTTGCTTAGTGCCCAGCAAGCACATAAAGCGGACGCACTTATCACACTTAATGGTTTATACGCACTGCCTCTTCACATTCACCGATACAATTACGCACCAAAGGAAAAAGTAACTTTCAAACTACCGTTTAGCTTTATAGTAGATATGCTTCTTCACTTACGCATACCACGCTGGAAAAAGTTACACATCCCAATCCTCATTGCTCACGCACAAGGAGATGAAGTTGTAAGTGTTACCCAAGCATACAAAGCACACAAGAAATTTAGAACGAGTGAATTATTCATATTCCCTAGTTCTGAGCACACCTTGCGAGACGAAAAAACAATCATGCTTGTTGCAAAAAAATTTTCTTCTTGGACTAAATCGAAAGTAAAAACAATGCAATAAGAAAACCTATACCAACACCTACTAAAAAATCCACAAGACCGACACGAAGCCATGCAAGAGTTTTTTCATGATTGTTCACAAGAATATTCTCTGAAGAACTTGAGAACTCTTCTTCTTTAACAGCATCATCTTTAACGTCGCAGGGGGTTTCTTTGTTCTTGCCACTAAGAATATAACTGTTTTTTGCATGTTTGTATGTTTCTAGGATGTTATCCGCAGAGACAATTTTGCTCTCATCAATTTTGTATGATGCAACAAGTCTGTCACGAACTTTGTTGTTTCCTGCAATAATCTTGTGCGCGTGCTCAAATGCTTTTTTTTCAAGTGCAAATTCTTCTTCATTACGTAAACCCTCGTGTCGATCAAAGGTTGTTTCATTTGCGTGAATAATCAGCGGTTTTTGAGTTTGTTCGTGAGCAATAAGAGCTGCAAGGTAGGTGGGGTAGTCATGAGCGTGAAGAATATCAAATTGATTCACATCAATGACTTGGGATGCTTGATGAGCAAATTCCTCAGGGGTTGTTGCAGGAATGCATATGGAATCAACTGTTTTTGCAGGTGTTGTTGAGACATAGGTAATTTTTGTTTGACTAAGATCTTTTGCAATTTTTTGAAAATTTGCAGTACTTCCTAGTTTTGGAGGATACTGCCAACCATACATGAGAACATTCATCATTCAACCTCTCTTTTACTTCTGCCAAGTATCCGAAGTTTAAAAACCTTTTTAAACAGCTATTCGAAAAACCGCTGTTATGACAAAAATACCTCTCTCAAAACTTAATGTCATCAGTGTGAATCCTACTAGTAGCATCAGCAAAGAGAATCCCTGCTATCCTTGCTCTTTGTGTTGCAGACATATAGCACTTGAAATTGATGCTCCTGAGGATGCCCGAGACTTTTCTGAACTATTTTGGTTTTTGTATCATCAAGGCATTAAGGTGTACATTGACGATGAGGGTGATTGGATGCTTGAAGTAACAACTCGCTGTAATAACCTTACTGACAAAAATGAATGTGGAATACACGAGCACGCTCCACGCACCTGTAAAGAATACGACATTAGCGAATGTGAGCGAACAATTCAAGAGCCGTATTGGGAGGAGATGTTTGCCTCTCCTAAGGACCTTGTGAACTACCTACAAAAACACCACAAGAAAATATTACAAGAATTGATTAAAAATAAAGAGATTCCTCCCTTTCTTTTAGAATAAACATAAAAACCACAAAAGATTTTTTTGAGTGTATGCTTAATCGTACGTTCATCCTCTTTGATCGCATTACGGCTACGTCGGAACAAAAACTCTTCTCACAAGGAATTCATACCTGGCAGGACTTCCTTCAAGCAAAGACTATAAAGGGAATCTCCAAACAAAGAAAAACATTTTACGATCTACAAATCAGAAGAGCTCAAGCTGCACTCCAAAAGAAAGACTGGACGTATTTTTCAAAACGACTCTCCTCAACAGATATGTGGAGATTGTACTTGGAACTGCGTGATGAGTGCTGTTATCTTGACATCGAAGCCCAAGGAAAAAACATTCTCCTTTTAGGAGTGTATGCTGATGATGAGTACATAGCACTCCTTCAAGGAAAGACACTCTCCAAAGAATTGTTTTTGGACATTTTGAAAAAGTTTCCCTTTATTGTAACATTTAATGGAACAAGTTTTGATATTCCTTTGATCGAAAGATATTTCGGAATATCTCTTAAGGAGTATCTCCATTTTGACGTTCGTCATGCTGCTAAAAAAATAGGTCTCGTAGGAGGCCTTAAGAACATAGAAAAAAAGCTCAACATCCGACGAGAAAGTGTGATTAGTGGAAAAGAACTTTATGGTTTGTTTAAACATTACTTGGCAACACAAAACGAGGACGCTTTGCGTTCATTATTACACTATAATGAAGAGGATTGTAAGAATCTTGAGTCTCTTTGCCATCATGTTTGTAAGGTGTTGGAAAAGAAAACATTTAACAGCACTCAAAAAAAGTAACTTCTTTAGGTTCTTGACGTTCCTCGACGAGGATTTCTTCCTATTTGTTTCTGAAAATGTCACTAGGCGCTGTGAAACGCCTGAAAACGAGTAGTAAAGCAAAACATTTAAATATAAAATTTGGTTGAAGTGTTCAAAACTAACCGCGTTCGCGCGAACGAGAGGTAAAATTACATGGCAGCAAGAAAAAAGGCAACAAAAAAAGTTGCAAAGAAAAAAGTAGCTAAAAAGAAAGCAGCTAAGAAAAAGTCTGCTAAGAAAAAGGCTACGAAGAAAAAAGCGGCTAAGAGAAAATCCTCAAGCCGTAAAAGAAAATAAATGCTTTTAGCCCCCTCTCAGGGGCACTTTTTTTATGATCGCCCCCCTTATCATCACTCTTCTCATAGGCTTTTTCATATACGGTTTTGATAAGCTTTCTCCTTACTTCGAACACGCACATATTCGTTTCATCAGTTTCTCAACAGGACTTTTCGTTACGTATCTCTTTCTCTCAATGTTTCCAACCATGTTACGAGGAAGAGAATTTCTCGGAAATGGTGTTTTATTTATCTTTTTCTGGGGTTTTGTTGTGTTTCACATCGCAGAAAAATATGTTTATCAACACTCATCGTCTTTGCGAAGGAGAAGATCAAGACTTGTACGTTTGCGAACATTGGGATTTTTCGTCAACCACATCATCCTAGGAATCGCAGTGGTCTTCTTCTTCCAAACAGGACAAATACTCTTAGGATACATTTCTTTTCTGCCAATCATCTTTCACCTTATGAGCTCAACACTTATCGTAGAACACCTACATCACAAAGTTCGCTCAAACCCACTCACACACTTGCTTTCCTACATGTCTCTTTTCTTCGGAGCACTTATTGCAACACTTTTTAGAATTCCTCTAGAAATTTACTACGGCGTTTTCGCATTTGTTGTAGGAATCCTGTTTTACATCATCGTACGAGACACCATACCTCCTTACAGAGAAGGAGACTCCATCTATTTTCTTTGTGGTGTTGTTACCTACATTATCTTGCTACTCATAGAACAATTTTTTACCTTGTAACTAGATCATACTTGTAGCAAACCTAATGAGACCAATTAAACCCCGTCTACATAATAAACTTAGAACAAAAATCACCTCTTTGGGTCTTTTTTCCTCTCGGATCTTCACATACTTCTGTTCAAGTACGTTTATTTAATCAAACACGTCCCTGAGTTTTTCAAAAAATCCTTTTTTAGGCATCATTTTTTCTTTCATAGACTCCTCAAATTTTCGAAGATACTCTTCTTGTTTCTTACTAAGACCTTGAGGTGTGTGCACTATGACTTTTACTAATTGATCACCCCTTCCTGAACCCCTCAAAAAGGGTATTCCTTTTCCCTTCATTCTAAACGTTGTGTTGCTTTGAGTACCCTTGGGAATTTTTAACTTGGCAGTGCCTTCGATGGTCGGAACTTCAATCTCTCCTCCAAGAGTTGCGGTAACAAAAGAAATGGGAACGCTAATGAAGAGGTCATGACCTCTTCGCTCAAACACCTTGTGATCTTTTACATGAATAACTACGTAAAGATCTCCTGGAGGAGCACCATTCTCACCTGCACTTCCTTGACCTTCTAAGCGAAGCTGAGTGCCTTCTTCAACACCTGCGGGAACATTCACCTCAATTTTGCGATGGTGCTTTATACGGCCATCTCCACCACAAAGATCGCATAGTTTGTCAATGCGTTTCCCTTCACCACCACAAGTAGGACAAGTACTTTGCGTGTGAAAAACTCCGAAAGGAGTTCTTTGAGCTTGGCGAACAATGCCTTGCCCCTTGCAGGTAGAACATGTGTGAATATCTTGAGGACTTGCGGCACCGGTACCCTGACAGGAATCACACGTTTCAAATCGAGGAATCACAATCTGCGTCTTTAACCCTCTTACAACATCTTCAAGGGTGATGTCAAGATCGTATTGGAGATCATACCCGCGCGTAGGTCTTCTACGCCTGTTTCCGCCACTAAAACCTCCTCCGAAAATATCTGCAAAACCTTGACCGAAAATACTCTCAAAAATATCCTCAAAATTACCTGAAAACCCTCCACCAAAACCTTCTGCGCCTGCGCCGTGGCGAGCACCTTGAGTAAACGCATCATGACCAACGGCATCATACTGAGCACGTTTCTTATCGTCGGTGAGAACCGAAGCTGCTTCGTTGATCTTCTTGAACTGCTCTTCTGCTTCTTTATTTCCTGGATTGCGATCAGGATGGTACTTAAGTGCGAGCCTCTTATATGCTCTTTTGATCTCTTCTTTGCTCGCAGATTTACTCACTCCAAGAATATCATAGTAATTCATACCTTAAATTCCTCATTGTCTACTTGTTCAATAAGTCTCTTTTTGAACTCTGACCAATACTTAGAAGGAAATCCGGCACCAGATGCGGGAATGTGGCCTCCTGCATTTGCGTTTTCAAATCCTTGAATGCATGCGCGAAGGAGTTTCCCTGTGTCAATCGTTTTTTTCTGAAAACGCGCAGAGACATGAGTCTCACCATCTTTTTCCTTATAGACGATGATGAGATGATCAGGATCTTTTTGAAAACTAATTATTGTTGAACACAAAGAATTAATCTCATAAGGTGAAACAAGATGGTAAAAACTAAGAATCCCCTGGTCTTCTTTTTTTACGTCGTATTCTTTTACTGCTCGTGTTACTTCTTGAGCAATTGGCTCAAACTCTTTGAGATTTTCAATGGCATCTTCAAAGGATTTCGCTTCCAAAAGAACACTTCTAATTCTCTCAATGTTGTTTAAATCAGCACAGCGAGCAAAGTCAATGTACTTGGGAACTTTCGCAAAATACGTGTTAAATGGATCGGGAGTTCTAAAATCAATGGAATACTTTTTGAAAACTCCTTCAACAAATTCGCGCTGATGTTCAAAATTCGCATCTGCAAGAATTCCTGCTGCTGCAAGCCAATCAAGATCGCTCATATCTGTAAGCGCTGAGAATAACTCATATGCCATTTGCGCAGTGCATACTGCGCTCATTTCTTGTTCTGGATGCAAGTCTTGTGACTTAATAACTGTGAGTCCTTCCTTGTTACCATCAACGGTCGTGGGGTGATGATCAATTACAAGAACTTTTGCAAAAGAGAGAATCTCATCAATAAGAGGATCATTTTCCATGGAAAGATCGGCAACGATAAGATGCGTAACACCTCTGTTTTGAAGATCTTTTATGATTTCGGGGGTAAATGCGCGCTTTCCTTGATGGGTAAACACATAGGAGATATCCTTGTCTTTTACTCGCTTAAGACCTTTAATAATTAAGGTGGCAGCAGTAGTTCCATCACAATCAGAATCATGATAAAGCGCCACAGTGCTCGTCTCATTGATACTCTTCAAAAAGGATTCAAATGTGTTTATGGTATCAAATTTCTTCATCTTCTAATAACTCCTTTTCAATTTTGCGTACATACTCATACGTAGCTTCAAGTTCATCTTTGAGCTGGGGGTATGCTTTTTCTATATAGTCAAATCGTTCTCTTAACGAGCAAATTTTTCCTGGCTTTACGCGCATATCTGCATAGAGCATGATTTTCTCTTCAATTGTTTCGGGTTCGTTTCCAGGAATAATTGGAATTGCATGTTTGCTCATCACCTTTGCAACTTCGGGATATCCTTTACTTGCAATAAGCTGAGCACCTTTCCAAACATGGTTTTTAGGATCGATGGGTTTTAAAATATCGTGCAGGAGGCAAGCCGCCTCCACAAGAGCACGATTAACCTTAACACCTCTTCGTTCAAGTACATCCATCACGCGTTGCGCAACGGTTTCCACACGAAGAGAGTGCCCTAGGATTGCATCAGCAACGCCTTGCTCTTCTAGCAAACGAATGCACTCTGATTCAGTAGGGATATTCATTTCTTCTCTTCAAAATCCGCATCCACTACGTTCTCATCTTTAGCATCCTTTTGCTCTTTACTGCTTTGCTGTTGTTCTTGGGCTGCTTTTTGGTATAACTCTGTTGCAGCATCTTGAGCAAGTTTGTTGAGTTCCTCAAGTTTTTTCTTAATTGCTGGAACATCTTTCTTGTCAGATTCCATTAATTTCTTGAGTTCTGCAATTCCTTCTTCAAGTGGTTTGATTTTTTTCTCATCTACTTTACCCTTCATCTCGCTTAAAGACTTTTCAGAAGAGTAGATGAGTGCATCAGCTTCGTTGAGTACTTCAATCTCTTCTCTCTTCTGCTTATCTGCTTCTGCATTTGCTTCTGCTTCTTTTTGCATCCTCTCAATTTCTTCTTCCGAGAGGTTGGTGGTTGATTTGATAACCACTTTTTGCTCTTTTCCAGTTCCCAGGTCTTTTGCTGAAACATTGAGGATTCCGTTTGCATCAATATCGAAGGTGACTTCGATTTGTGGAACCCCTCTTGGAGCGGGGGGAATTCCCACAAGGTCAAACGTTCCAAGTGTTTTGTTGTCTGCTGCCATTGAACGCTCTCCTTGTAGAACGTGTATTGTTACTGCAGATTGATTATCTGCTGCAGTGCTGAAAATCTGGGATTTCTTAACAGGGATGGTGGTGTTGCGCTCAATGACCTTTGTCATCACTCCTCCAAGGGTTTCAATACCAAGACTAAGAGGGGTAACGTCAAGAAGAAGAACATCCTTTACTTCTCCTGCAAGAACTCCAGCTTGAATTGCAGCGCCAAGTGCAACTGCTTCATCTGGGTTGACTGATTTATCCCCTTCTTTTCCTGTGATTTTCTTTACAAGCTCTTGTACTGCAGGGATTCTTGTTGATCCTCCAACGAAGATGATTTTATCAACGCTCTCAAGACCTGCGTCTTTGAGAGCTTGTTTGGTTGGCTCTTCAAGCTTTTTAAGAATGCCTTCGATAAGTTGTTCGAACTTTGCGCGATTAAGGTCAAGATCTAAGTGTTTTGGTCCTGACGCGTCTGCTGTAATGTAAGGGATGTTAAGCTTGGTGCTGGTTTTTGTGGAAAGCTCTATTTTGGCTTTTTCCGCAGCGTCTTTGAGACGTTGATGTGCTGTTCTGTCTTCTCTGAGATCAATGCCGTATTGCTTTTTGAATTCTTCTGCTGCCCAATCAATAATTGCATCATCGACGTCATCACCTCCAAGGTGGTTGTTTCCTGACGTTGCCTTAACCTCAAAGACGCCATCACCTAATTCAAGAATTGAAACGTCAAAAGTTCCTCCACCAAAGTCAAAGACTAAAATAGTGTGTGCTTTATCTTGTTTATCAAGGCCGTATGCAAGTGCGGCTGCTGTTGGCTCGTTGATGATTCTTAATACTTCAAGGCCTGCGATTTTTCCTGCATCCTTTGTTGCTTGTCTTTGTGCATCTGTGAAGTACGCAGGAACGGTGATTACTGCTTTTTTTATGGGTTGTCCCAAGTAGCTTTCTGCATCAGCTTTGAGCTTCTGCAGAATCATGGCTGAGATTTCTTGCGGAGTATATTCTTTTCCATCTACGGTTACTTTGTGATCTGAGCCCATGTATCGTTTAATGGATCTGATCACGTGTTCTGGGTTGGTCATTGCCTGGTTTCGCGCAATTTGTCCAACGACTCTCTCAGAGTCTTTAATCATAACCACAGAAGGGGTTGTTCGTGTTCCTTCTGCGTTTGCTATGATGGTGGGTTTTCCACCTTCCATGATTGCCATTGCTGAGAATGTCGTTCCGAGATCGATTCCTAAAATTTTTTCTTGTGTCATGGTGTTCATTCCTCCGGTCCTTTACTTACTATTACTTTTGCGTGTCTTGCAATTTGAGAATGTATGGTGTATCCTTTTTGGATCACTTTTGTGATGGTGTCTTTTTCTTTGTCTGAGTGTTCTGTCATGAGTGCTTCATGTTCGTAGGGGTTGAAGGGATCTCCTTCTTTGACAGGTATTTGTTTGAGTCCTTCGTCTTCAAGTTTTCCTAGAAGCTGAGCGTAAACCATTTCTATTCCTTTGACAAATTCTTCGTGATTGTCTTTGTGCTCAAGGCTTAATGCAAAGTTGTCAAGCACGTCAATGAGAGAAATGACGAGTCTTTTGGTTGCGAATTTGGTAAATTCTTCTTTATCGCGTTCTACACGTTTGCGATAGTTTTCATAGTCTGCTTGCACGCGTTTAAGATCTTGTAAGAGTTCTTCTTCGCGAGAGGCTTTTTGCTCTTGGTTTTTCTCTGTGTTTTCTCGTTGTTCTTTGTTCTTTGCCTCTTCTGATAGTTCATTCTTCTCTTCAGTTTTTCTTTCTTGAGTTTCTTTTTTAGTCATTCCGCCCACCTATTTAAGTTAAATGTAGTTGATTTAAAATCAACAACAACGAAGTCATATATAAATTTTGCGGATTTTGGGCTTGGTTTTCTTGGATGGTGGCGTGGCGTGTCTTAGCATTCACAAATAAAAAAGGGGCGTAGCAAAGCAACCCGTCATTTTAACCTATCTGGCTGTCTGTTGATTTAAAATCAACAATCTTATATAGGTGACACACCTCTCTATAGAATACCATGGTCAAACTCAAACAAAAGATCACCATTGTGCATATCCAAAAACCTCGCTTGCAGTCCCTAAATGATGACTTGCAATGGCTTGGAATGTCACTAGGTCTTTTCAACTTACGGGATAAAGATAAGTCTTGTTTTAGAATATTTATAGAATTACTTAAATCCATGCGCACCTATCAGGCACTTAGCTCAGATGAACTTGCAGAAAGAATAGGTCTTTCAAGGGGAACGGTAGTACACCACTTGCGCAAATTAGAAGACGCAGGACTTGTAGTACGTGATCGAAATAAATACCATCTTCGTGACTCCAACCTCAAAGAAGTTATCGAACAACTAGAAAAAGACCTCTTGCGAACCCTCGGAGAGCTCAAACGAGTTGCCAAAACGGTTGATGATGAATTAGGCCTAACAGAGAACAGAGAGACGAGGACGGTTTTATGACTGACTACGCAGGCGGCCAAGCAATCATAGAGGGAGTTATGATGAAATACGGCAACAAGGTAGCTTATGCCGTACGAAAACCCTCAAAAAAAATATCCATCAAAAAAGAAACACTTCGCAAATGGTCCATAGATTATCCCTTTGTTAAATGGCCATTTTTTCGTGGAATAATTACGCTCATTGATACACTTGTTCTAGGAATAAAAGCACTCAACTGGAGCGCAAATGAAAGCACCGATGAAGAAGACGAAAAACTGAGTACAGCTCAAATTTTCTGGACTCTGTTCATCTCTTTTCTTTTCTCCGCAGTACTCTTTATCATCATACCTTTGTGGCTTACCCACCTGACTCAAACTCAAGGAATTCTCTTCAATGTTATTGACGGAGTACTGCGTGTTGGCATTTTCATACTCTACATACTCATTATCAGCAGGCTTGATGATGTCAAACGTATTTTTGAATATCACGGAGCAGAACACAAAACAATCAACGCATATGAGAAAGGACTCAAACTTACCGTTGCGAACGTTAAAAAACAAACAACACTACACAAACGTTGCGGAACCACTTTCATCATCATTGTACTCTTCGTCTCCATCATAGTCTTTTCCTTCATCACCTGGGAAGGGTTTTGGGCAAAGCTCCTGGGACGCATCCTGCTCATACCAGTTATTGCAGGTATTGCCTATGAACTTCTGCGCCTTGGAGCAAAAAAAGATAACGTGCTACTCAAAGTATTCACAATTCCCGGTTTCTGGGTACAAAGACTCACCACACGAGAACCTGATAAAGAACAAATAGAAGTTGCTATTAAAAGCCTAAAAGCAGTCCTTTGAGGGATCTCTTCTTGTTTAGTTCTTTCTTCTTTTATTATTCTTATTTTCTTCTTCGGTCTCTCCAATTATTTCAGTCACTCCAATTATCTGAGTCTTCTTCTTTCATCCTCTTCATTTCTTCGTTTTTCTAGGTTTCCCTCCTCATTTTTCAACGACGAATAAGGAAATGCACAACAAAACAGAATCGGTGTTTCCTCAAAAAAACACTCCGCTAAAACATACTTTCAAAATAACAACAACTTCTTGAAATCCTTTCAAATGTTCTCGCAAGGATTTCAACTTTCTTGTAGAAACTGCCTTTTAAGATACTGCCCTACCTTTTCACATGGCAAAAATCAGCACTCCTCATCAAGTTTTCGGAAAGAAAACAACGCTCCTTGAAAAAATACATCAAACCGCAAAAACAATTCTTGTTGTAAGTGCAGCTACAGCAGCAATCACAGGATCACTTAGCTACGGATACACTTACCTCCAACAAATACCTCAACAACACTACCGACTCTACATAGACGTAGATCACAACACTACCACTGCATATCGCTGGAGAGGGGGATGGAAAAAAGAATTTGAAGTTCCCCACACTGATGGAAGAGGAGGCTACCCAAAAGAAAGAGAGGGCGATCTTAAAACGCCCTTAGGAATATATCGTGTTGCGACATGGATAGGAAACAAAGCAACAATCAACTATCCCAATAAAGAAGACAAACTTAGAGGTAGAACGGGGAGAGGGATCCAACTTCTTAGCATAGATGATTACTTTCATCGAGAAGAGCGGCTTGAAGCAATAGCTCAAGGAAAAGACGCTACAAATGGGAGTGTACAATACCTGCCAAGAGATTATGCAAAGATAAAAGAATTTCTCAAAAAAGGAGCGCTCATTGAGATCGGGGTGGGCCTATGAGTCTTACTGCTCGCCTGCGCGCCATACTTGCAGGAATTCTCCTTACTCATTCACTAGCATCAGCACCAACTGCAACATTCATACCTCAAGAAGTAGCACGCTACCAAGGTCCACCAACAAAAATAATTCACATTGACAAACAATCACAAAAGGAGTATCTCTACGATGAGAACAAAAATCTTCTCGCAGCATATAACATTTCAACAGGTTTAGGGGGTGCAGGACCAAAACAGCGTGAAGGAGACAAAAAAACCCCAAATCACAAACAAAACAACAACAACCAACTCTACACTATTATTAGCATTGAAAACTCATCAAACTGGAAACACCCTCACGATCCTTCACGCAAACCCTATGGAAAATACTTTTTACGTCTGGACTGTGGTTCATGGAATGCACAGGGAAAATACGACCCTAAAGGAAAATGTAGCATCGGCTTACACGGGACTGATGAGCCTAAAAAACTCGGAACAATCGCATCACAAGGATGCATCAGGCATGATGAATCAAGCCTTGAATCCTTGGTAAACTTCACAACCATAGGTGAAACGAAAGTAAGCATTGTAGAGGAAACTACATGGACTATTCAGGAGAAAAAAGACACTTCGCCCGCAGTGATAAATCCATCACTAGATGATGCATTTTGCTTCGCAGAACATTACAACAAAGCAGGACACAGCAACATGTACAGCATCATGCGCACATCCCCCGTAGAAATCAACTCTATTGAAGAAGCAAACCGCCTCTTGTGTGTTGCGCGTGAAAACGGACACTATCTTAAACGATTCTACCGTCCAGCAGCCCCTCAAAAAATGATTGACGAAATTATTGATCGCTATGTCAACGACCCTACGCGACTTGAAGATGTCGCACAAGACATTTCAAAAAAATACAACATGAACGTCTCAAGAACAACAATGTACAGAATAGCAAAAGAAAAAGGGCAGAAAAGAACGGCCCTAAGAGCGAAAAAGAAGACTGTCCCTGCAAGTGAAACTGTTTTCACATTCTCAAAATCTCTGGCACAAGGAATTCTCGCAATAACCTATTAGCCTGCATAGTCTCTATTCAAAGGCGTATCATCCTCAAGAGAGTTTTTCCCCTTTGAGATCATAAAAAAATCAAAATTTCCAACGAATCTCCAACAACATGAACATTCTTCGCAACATTTCTAAGAGAGTAATATCAACACTCCCAATTCATACTTGGTTTACCTACCATTAGCCGTACACTTCAAGAATGGAAAATCTGTTATTGGCACACTGTAAAAGAACAGAAACATCAGAAGGAAGCGTAACATTGCTCTCCATGCGAGCTCTAAGACGGGTTGTTAAAAAAACAATGCTTGCATCCTCAAAACGAATCTGATCAACCACACTTGCATTAAGCAAGATCCCTTCTTGTTCAAGAGTTGGTTTGGGTAAGAGCACAAAAAGAGGAATCCCCACCAACAGTACAATACACGCGATACGAAAAAGCATGCAACAAAGAGTATTTGTTGTATTCAAAAACTCTTTCAAACAAAAAAAGAAAACCTTCCGACATCTTTATAAATCTGTCAATGTCCAAAAAACCGTGGCAAAAAAAGACACCTTTTCTTTGAACTTCAAAACTACCGCAGACATCAAAGTAGATCCAGTAATAGTCAACCAAGTCGTAGGACAAGAAGAAGCAGTAGAAGTCATTAAAAAAGCAGCAGCACAGCATCGCCATGTTCTTCTCATAGGAGAGCCAGGAACTGGAAAATCCATGCTAGGCCTAGCACTAGCACAACTCCTGCCAAAAGGAAAACTCGTAGACATCCTCGCCTTTGCAAACCCTAATGATGAGAACATGCCACTTATCAGAACTGTTCCAGCAGGGCAAGGACGCAAAATAGTTGAAAAAGCAAGGGCGGAGAGCACAATTTCTTTTCGAAATCAAAATGTGCTCTTGTTTATTCTTCTCATAGCAGCAATGATCACGCCATGGTGGGCAAGGCACTACTACACAACTGAGTCAGGCCCGCTTGTAGGTGCGATTATGTTCGCAACATTCTTCTTAGGAGGAATGATCTTCCTTGCACTCTTTGTCATGGCGCTCAACGTAGGAAAACAAATGGGTTCTCGCATAGGAAAAGCAGCAATCCCTAAAATCATCGTGGACAACTATTCCCAAAAACAAGCGCCATTCCTTGACGCAACAGGAGCGCATGCAGGAGCACTTCTCGGAGACGTTCTCCACGACCCCTTCCAATCAGGAGGTCTTGGAACGCCTGCACATGAACGAGTCGTTGCAGGAATGATACACAAAGCACATCAAGGAGTGCT
>RFJL01000002.1 GCA_003695435.1 Candidatus Woesearchaeota archaeon | reverse complement strand
GCAGTTGACAGAGTAGTCAAGGTTGGTAAGGCTTAGTGAGTTGGTCCATACAGATCTGTTGTAGAGTCCGTCTGCGGGGTTGTAGGTCATGGGGAGGTATTGTTTTCCAAGACCTGTGTCGATGTAGATGTCACAGCTTCCTGTTGCAATGGGTGCTCCTGACGCAAAGTCGGTGTAGTTTGCGTATACCGTCATGTTTTGTCCGGAATAATAACCAAGGTCTTCGTTTTCATCAAAGACTGCTAGGCTGGTGGTGTCTGAGCTTGCGTTGTTGTCGTCAACGATGTGGTAGCGTACTACTGCTGCGGTGAGTGAGGGGGAAAGCGACCCTGTTTTGTTGAAGTAGAGTTTGTAGCGGAAGTATCTGTTGATGGTGGTGTTGATGGGGATGAGTGTGTTGAAGGCGGTGACGTTGTAGTAGGTGTTTGCTGTGTTGTCTGGACCTATGAAAGTAAATCCTGAGTCAGTAGGTGATGATGCTATTTGGAAGGTGATGTTTCCATCGCCTAGGCTTCCTGTGAAGTTCATGAAGGAGAAGTTTGCGTTTTGTCCTGCGTCGATGGTGGTTGATTCGTAGGTTCCTGTTGTGAATCCTGTGGTGAGTGCGAGTGTGTTGACGGTGACGGAGAGGTTGACTTTTGTTCCGCTCCACACTCCGCTGTCCCCGCTTTCATCAACAAATCCTCCTGCGTATGCGGAGAAGTGAGTGACGTTGAAGGTTATGAAGTCTGCGTCTTGTGTGAAGGAGAGTCCTGCGTCTTCCCAGAACGTACACGTTCCAGTGTTTTCATTCCAGTTCTTGTCAGCGCAGTGGAGAATGGTGGTAACCTCACCTGTTTTAGGCAGCGTGATTGTCGCACTTTCAATAGTGATGTTGTTAACTGCTACGGCTTCTGTTCGTGTTTGTACATCGCGGCCCTCAACGCGTAGTGTTTGGGGTAGTGGTACTGCTTGGATGCGCTCAATTGCTTGTGCTGCTCCTCGTATTTCGATGCGTGCTTGTTTTCCAAGGGATGTAACTGTTGCGTCGACGTCTTGTACTGCGTCTCTTTCCACCACTCGTTCGATGAACACGCGGTTCGTGTGGGGTTTGTTTGCGATGCGTGCTTGGAGAATGCTTGCTTGTGCTACTGCTTGGGATGGTGCTGCGAGTTCAACCGTGTCATTAACGGGACTTTGTACTGCAAGACCGGTGAGTTCTGGTGTAATCCAAAGAGAAAGTCCCATAAGGACAAAGAATAATGTTACTAATACTTCTACACCCCTTTTCATAGTCACAGCCGGTACGAGGTCATGTGAGACGTCGCATTAATAAACACCAACGCTTGTTGATTTATAAAGATTGTTATGTGCTGGGAAAGCGCTCTCAACCCACCACAAGAACGATAAGTACGGTTCAAAAAACAACAAACGTAGTTGTAAGGTTGTAACGCCCGCGGCCGGATTTGAACCGACATATCGTAACGAAACCGGTTCACTCCTCAACACCTGTTGATTCGAGACCGGCGCAATACCAGGTTATGCGACGCGGGCAAACAAACAAAAACACACAGCCACGCATTTTTAAAAGTATGCAAGCGTTTTCTACTCGTCTTTACGATATGCCACACTTGTTTTTTGCGTCCAATAGGTTGCTAACCTATGCCTGCACAAACCCGTAAAATCATCTGAGAGGACATAGAACAAACTCTTATCCTCTTTTTTGTCTTTGAGTGCTTCATACCCTTTTCGAAGCCGTTTTTGAATTACTGGACGCTCAAAGTCAAACATGCTCTGCGTAATCCTCTTCATAATTAAATAGTCTGCGAGACGAAGAAGTCCTACATCAACACTTCCAGAATCTTGTGAGACAATAATAACACTAATTCCCCTGTGTCGAGAAATCCTTAGGGCATTAAGAAAATCTTTGTTTTTTGAAGAGCTTGCTGATCGTCCTGAAAAATGAATGCCTGCCTCATCCGCAATAACAATGCTCTCTTGAGGAACCTCATCAAGAGAGGAATAATTCTTAATTCCTCGGATAGGTTTTGGCTCATTAAGTGTGACAATACGCTTTCCTTGATGCGTTGCCATTTCTTGCGCGATGCTATGTGCAAGAGCAGTTTTTCCAGAACCTCTGCGTCCAAGAATAACAAGGAGTAATGAGTCTTCGTGAAGATCTCTTGCAAACTCTTCAAAACCTTCCTCATCAGAGAACACATTAATAACCGGTTTTTCATAAATAGCGTTATTTTTTCGTTGTACACCTTGTTTTTTCCTCACCCTTTGTAATGAACGCGTTTTTTGAAAGAGTTGTTTCCACAAAAACACAACAAAGACTTTGCTTCCTCGAAAAAACACTCTTAATAGGCGAAAAAGGACGTTAAACAAGAAGAACAATGATCTCTTTAACAAGGACGCTTTTTTCTTGTTACGGGCGCGTCTGTTTGTCTTATGAGTTGTTCTTTTTCTCGCACGTTTTTTTGAAACCACAACATAAGAGAAACATATCCTCGCTTTAAACCTTTACATTTAGGTAAACCAACCCATAATACTTGTTCCAATGGCGCAGAGAACAAGACCTGCTATCAAAGCTACCTGGACACCTCCTGTGAAGGAAAAACATAAAATGAGGATGAACGCGTAACAAATCCTTCCTACATCCATCCAGAATTCTCGCACGTAGATGCCAAAAAGCGTTTTGGCCTTATCATAATAGAGTTTTTCAAAAGGAGTTGTAAGTAGAGGATTTGTCATATTTCTAAATGCGGTAAGTATGCCAAGAGAGTAGAGTGAATGTAGAAACGGCAAGAGAATAAATGACAGCGCTTGTAGCATCGCTCCAAGTTTAATGAACTGTTTGTTCTGATCGGTAAGTTTTCCCATTAACAGCGTTACAAAAAACTGAAGACCTGCTGCAATGGTAAAGAGCAGACCCAGAGGTACAAGACTCACCCCCATGACAAAAAGATACAACGGCCAAATAGTCACATAACCAAATGACTGAAAACCCTCAAAAAAATAAAACACTGCGTCGCGAGAGTTATGCTCTTTAAAGAATAAGCGAAAGTCAAAATGAAAAGGATACCCTCTATCTCTTGTAACTAGAAAGGGTAAGAGTGAACAGAAAAGCAAGAACATAGCGACGAGGAAAAGACGTGAATAACCAAAGAAGAGGATAATTCCTGCACCAAGAAGAGGAGACACAATAGAAAAGGCAATTCTTGAGGATTGTAACAGAGCAACTTGGCGCCCTCTTCGTTTAGATGAAGAATTTTTTGCAACAGTGGTATGTGCTCCTGCCCAGTACAGCCCCGATGAAACCGCAGCAACAAAGGCGATAAAAGTAAGAGGAATCTGCATAGTTTCGAGTCTGATGAGTAAGAACAAGTAAAGCATCAAAAAAGGTATTGAAAAAGCAATAGTATGCTTGTACCCAAAGTACCGCGTAGTACACAGACCAAGAAAAAATAAAGGGATTAAGAACACAAAATACATCGCGTAAAAAAAGAGAATGACGTCAAGCGAGTAGTTAAGACTCCACAAATATAGGGGTATGAATAAACCAACAAGTGAAAGTGCGAAGTAGCGCAAAAGCTGGGAGATGACAAGCTCGGAGAGTTCCTTATCCCCTCGAGTAAATGAAGTAAAATGAACATGCATAAAAAGAGCAATGAAGCAACAAAGTATAAAAGTATTACGCCGTATTACAGGCGTCCCACTTCACAAAAGAATCCTATTAAGCAAACAGAGGTAAGAACAAAGATTTGTGTAGTGTGGAAATTGCCAACGTAGCGTATTCTTTGCGAATCAAAGCCCGCACATCCCCGATTTGCTGGATGAACCTAACAATCCCGGTTCAAAAATGGGCACAAGTGTTTTTTAGAATAAAAAACGCCAACGCCCGGATTTGAACCGGGATATCCGTGAGGAAACAAGCTTTCCAGGCTTGCGCAATACCAGGTTATGCGACGTTGGCAAAGATATGTTTTTGAGGTAAATCACGTCTTATAAAACTTATTGATTTGGACTTCACTATTGTAAAAACGAACTCCTCTTGCATTAGAAAAATCAAAACGTAAAGAAGAAAGGAAAGGGAAAAAGATTAATCGACCATTTCGATCTCAATTTTGAGACCTTCTGGGATAGGTACCCGCATCACGAGTCGAAGTGCGCGTTCATCAAGACCTAGATCAAGAAGTCTTTTGTGTACACGCATTTCGTAGCGCTCCCAAGTTGCTTTTCCGTCACCACAAGGACTCTTCCTCGTGGTGAGTTTAAGCTTCTTGGTTGGCAAAGGTATTGGTCCACGTAATTGCACGCCAGTCTTCTCAGAGATTTCTCTAATTGAAGCGCATACTTCATTGATGCGATCAATGTTGCTTGATGTCAACTTAATGCGTGCTTTTTGCATAGTGGTCTACCTTAGAGTTGTTTTGGTGTGATGTTAATACACATTCCCGCTGCAACCGTAGCTCCTGAATCGCGAATAGCGAATCGGGACATCTGCGGAATTTCTGAGTTTTTCTCAATAACGAGCGGTTGTGTTGGTCTGATCTTTACGATTGCTGCATCACCGTTTTTGATGAAATCAGGGTTTTCTTCCATAACTTCACCGGTTGCTGGGTTGAGCTTTTTCACGATCTGGGTGATCTGACAAGCAACCTGAGCGGTGTGGATGTGGAAGACTGGAGTGTATCCAACAGTGATAACTGAAGGGTGGTTGAGCACAACGATTTGCGCTTCAAACTCTTCAGCAACTGTTGGAACATTGGTTTCATGACCAAGAACGTCTCCACGTGCAATATCTTTTTTACCGATTCCACGAACGGAGAATCCTACGTTGTCACCTGGTTCAGCTGATTGGAGCTGTTCGTGGTGAGCTTCGATTGTTTTTACTTCTCCTTTCACACCTTTTCCGTCACGTGCTGGAACAACAATAACTTTGTCACCAACTTTCATAACGCCAGTTTCAACTTTTCCAACAGGAACAACACCGATTCCGGTGATGTTGTAGACATCCTGAATGGGAAGGCGAAGTGGAAGGTCCACTGGGCGTTCTGGTGCAGGAAGCGCGTCGATTGCTTCAAGAAGTGTTGGTCCATTGTACCAAGGCGTGTTTTCGGATTTTTTAACAACGTTATCTCCATGTAGGCTTGCTACAGGGATGAAAGGTACATTGTCAGGGTTGAATCCTACAGTTTTAAGAAGTGCAGATACTTCTTCTTTAACTGCTTTGTAGCGATCTTCGCTCCATTCAACTCCTGAAATATCCATCTTGTTTATTGCAACGATGAGATGTGAGATTCCAAAAGTTTTTGAGAGGAAAACGTGTTCTCTTGTCTGTGCGTTAACACCATCATTTGCTGCTACGACAAGAACACCTGCATCTGCTTGTGATGCTCCAGTAATCATGTTTTTAATGAAATCCTTGTGACCTGGAGCGTCAATGATGGTCAAATCATAGTTCTTTGATTGGAACTTTTTGTGGTTAATATCAATGGTTACTCCACGTTCACGTTCTTCCTTAAGATTATCCATAACGTATGCGAATTCGAATCCTGCTTTTCCTAGTTCAGCAGCCTTGTCTTTGAGCTTTCGCATTGTTACTTCGTCAACTGCGCCACCGTCGAATAGGAGGCGGCCAACTGTGGTTGATTTACCGTGGTCTACGTGCCCGATAAACACAACGTTCATGTGTGGTTTTTCTTTTGCCATTATCTTAATTCCTCATCAGTTTTTGTTGTTTTTATTAAATACGAGCTTGAGCCCCTTTGTTGCCCCCATCAGAGTAGGAGATATATGTCCCCGAAAATGAGACCCCTTTATAAAGGTTGCTGTTGGGCGATCAATGAAAAAATTAAACGCTCAGGGGTTTAAACCCCTGAAATCATAAGATTCAATTCAGACCTTTTCGAGATCTGATTTGCGCAACGATTTTGTCCTGCAATTCAGCAGGTAGGCGTTCGAAACTCTGGTCTACGAGTGAAGAAGATCCTCTTCCACCAGTTGCTGACCGTAGATCGTTTGAGAGTCCGAAGAGTTCTGCTACAGGCATTTTTGCAAGAACCGTTACGTGTTCACCTTCTTGCTGCATGTCAAGAAGTTGTCCTCGCTTATTGTTGATAAGCTTGGAAATTTCTCCCATGTACTCTGCAGGACCTTCAAAGCGAAGAGTCTGTACAGGTTCGAAGAGTACTGGTCCCGCACTTGAAATAGCAGCACGAATACCCTCACGAACAGCAGGGTACATTTGAGAAGGTCCTCTGTGAATTGCATCTTCGTGAAGTTTTGCATCCATCAGTTTGACTTTCATACCCATACAAGGCTCCTGCGCAAGGCCTCCTGCTTTCATAACGTCTTCGAACATGTCCATGACAAGCTCGATGATCTCATTAATCTGCACAATACCTCTCGTCTCATCGATGAAGATGTTCCCATCAAAGATGTCTCGTACGTTACGTGCAGTCTTGGAATCATATCCAAGTTCAATGAGTTTTTGCACAGTATCGTCGTCTTTTTTCCTGACTCTTCCTTCGCGTAGATCCCCTTTCTTGATCGCTTCAATAACGTTTGGTTCAAGAGGTTCAACTCTGAAGTAGAGGCGGTTGTGTTTGTTCGGAGATTTTCCTTCAGCATCTTCTGGCGATGCTTTGGTTGCAACTTCTCTATACACAACAATGGGAGGAGAAGTTTTCACTTCAACTCCTTTTTCTGATCTGATCCTATCTTCAATAACTTCAAGATGAAGCTCACCCATTCCAGAGATGAGGTGTTCTCCAGTCTCTTCATTTATTTCAATGTGTACTGAAGGGTCTTCTTTTGCAACAATGCGCAAAACGTCAATGAGCTTTGGAAGATCTGCAGGGTTTTTTGCTTCAATTGCTTTGGTAACAACAGGATCAAAGATGTGTGAGAGCTCTCTAAATGGCTCGCTTGGTTTGAGCGTTATAGTCTCTCCAGGCGATGCTTTAAGACCTGAAATACCAATAATATTTCCTGCGGGAACATTATCAACAATTTCTCTTTTAGCGCCATTGTAGATGAATACTTGTTGTACTCGTCCCTTCTGGTTTGCTCTGTTAAGGTAGACTTCAAGCCCTTTCTTCATCGTTCCTGCAAAGATTCTTCCTGTTGCGATTTCACCTGCTTGTGGATCAACCACGATCTTTGTGATAACGAAGAAAAGAGGTCCGTTAGGATCGCATTTTTTAAGTGCTTGACCCTCAGGTGAATCAAGATCTCCCTCCCAGAGCTTTTCAATCCTGTACTCTTGCGCCACGTTGGGCGGAGGAAGGTGTCTGATTACTGCGTTAAGAACACACTCGTGAATCGGTGCTTTCTTACGAATTTCTTTGTGGGAATCAGACTCATAGGCATCAATGATTTCTTGGAAACCCACGTTTTTTTGCTGCATGAAGGGAATGGAGAGTGCCCAGTTATGAAACGCGGATCCAAAACAAACAGAGCCGTCTTGAACATTTACTTGATTCTTTTCTCCAAACTCACCACCAATTTCTCGTATGAGTTTATTGACATGCGTGATGATTTTGGTAAATCTTTCTTGCATTGCTTGGGGTGTGAGTTTGAGCTCTTTAATGAGACGATCTACTTTGTTAATGAACAAAATAGGTTTCACTCTTTCTCGAAGAGCTTGTTTGAGAACTGTTTCTGTTTGAGGCATAACACCCTCAACAGCACATGCAAGAACAATACACCCATCTACTGCACGCATTGCACGCGTAACGTCCCCGCCAAAATCTACGTGACCTGGCGTGTCAATAAGGTTGATGAGGTATTCTTTTCCTTCAAAATCATGCACCATAGAAACTGATGCTGCATCAATAGTGATTCCTCGTTCTTGTTCATCTGCGTGAAAGTCGAGCTGGCGAGCTTGACCTGCAAGCTCCTCACTCATCATACCTGCTCCTGAGAGCAAGTTGTCTGAAAAGGTTGTTTTTCCGTGGTCAATGTGAGCACAAATTGCTATGTTCCTAATAGTGTCCTGGTGCTTCATTGCAGCCATGACACGATCTACCATTTTTGCCATTTTTCGTTACCTCTTATTGTGTGTGCTTTTGATGCACTGGTTCATAGTGATGTAACTCGGAGTCGCTAAACCAGAGTTGTACTTCTTGGTCAGCTTCTTCTTGTGTTCCTGACGCGTGAATCAAGTTCTTAATGGAAATTCCTTTTTGATCCGCATACATGTATGAGTGATGCGCGTAATCTCCTCGAATGGTTCCTGGAGCTGCTGATTTTGGCTCAGTTCCACCAACCATTTTTCGCACGAGTTCTACTGCGTGAAGACCTTCAAGAACCATTGCAACCACAGGTCCTGAAGTAATAAAATCTTCAAGTCCTTGGTAAAATTGTTTATCAACGTGAGCTGCATAGTGCTTCTTTGCAAGTTCTGGATCGACTCGAATCATTTTCATACCTGCAATGCGCAGTCCTACGCGCTCAAAACGTTGGATGATTTCTCCGACAAGCGCTCTTTCAACAGCGTCAGGTTTTAGTAAAACAAGAGTTCGCTCAATCATTTTTTCTTATCTCCTGCTGCTTTCTTTTCTGTGTGTGCGATGCCCGTCCAGCGAGTTCGTCTTGGAACTCTGCCTAGTTGTAACATGTTTTTCTCGCATTTTCGGGAGCAAAAGTGGAACACTTTTCCATCGTTTTTCACGTACATTTTTCCGGTTCCACGTGCGATTTCTTGATCACAAAATGTGCATTTCATCGTCGTTTTCCTCTGTTAAGAGGTCTTGCCTCTATCTCTGTTTCTCTGAGCATGAGGATGTCACCTACTTGCACAGGGCCTTTGACGTTGCGACGAATGATTTTGTTTTTGTCGCGTCCTTCGAGGATTTTTACACGTACTTGTTGTGCTTCTCCTCGAGTTCCTGTTCGTCCTACTACTTCTTCAACGCTTGCAGGAACTGCATCGGAAAAGTTGACCTGGCCCGTTGTTTTACTGTCTTGGGCTTTATCGTTTTTGGCCATTCTTATTCCTCACTTGCTTTTTTGAGCTCTTCAATGAGCGCTTTTGCATTGCCTTCTTCAACAATTGCAACTGCAGTTGTGCCGACGCCAAGTCCTGCTGCTGCGCCGAGTTCTTCTTTGGATCCTGCTTCTATGCAAGGGATTCCTTTGTCTTTACAGATAAGTGGAAGGTGCATAACAATTTCTTTTGGTGATACATCAGTTGCGATGACAACTGCTTTTGCTTGTGCTCTTTCAACTGCTTTGGTAACTTCGTTGGTTCCTTTTCTGATCTTGCCAGAAGCTCTTGCTTGTTCAACTGCTTGTAGTGCTTTTTCAGCGTTTGCCATTTTTTCTTGTCCTCATTTCAAAGCGCGAGTTTGCTTTGATTTTGTTTTTTTAGTATCTTGAGAGAATGTCTCTCGATCAAGCCCTAAGGCCATCATATCTCATTGAGATAAGGTAGAAACCTTTGAGGGGGTTTATAAAGCTTGTGGAGAGAGAAGAAAAATTCACTAAAATACACTAAAAACAGCAGAGGTCTAAAACAGTAGAAGTAGTGTAAAATATCACATCCCTTCAGGCATCTGCGCGTTCTGTTCTTGAGCTCCTGCTGCAATCACATCATCAATTCTCAAAATCATAATTGCAACTTGCGCTGCTGAAGATATTGCTTGTGTCTTAATTTTAAGCGGTTCAATCACCCCTTTTTTATAAGCATCCATGATGGTTCCCGTAAAGACATTAATTCCTGCCCATTTTTGTCCTTTTTCGTGAGCTGCTTTAAGCTTAGTCATGATATCAAGAGGATCGCTTCCAGCGCTTTCCGCAAGAGTGCGTGGGATGATTTCAATAGCTTCGGCAAATGCTTTGATTGCGAGTTGTTCGCGTCCTGAGAATTGTTGTGAGAAATGTATAAGGTTTCGCGAGAGTTCCATCTCACAAGATCCTGCTCCTGCAACAACGCGTCCAGATTCTAGTGCGCTGAGCACATCCCCAATGCTATCTTCTACTGCGCGTTTTGCTTCATGAGCGATATGCTCTGTTGGTCCATGCACAAGAAGAGTTACTGCCCTTGCACGTTTGCAGCCTGAAATGAAGGTCATCTCTTCATCCCCGACCGTTTTTTCAAATACCACTCCTGCTGTTCCAAGGTCTGCAGAAGAAAGATCTGAAAGGTTATGTACGATGCGTGCTCCTGTTGCTTTTGCAAGGCGTTCCATATCGGATTTCTTAATGCGTCGCACAGCATAGATGCCTTCGCGTGCAAGAAAATGTTGTGCAAGATCGTCAATGCCTTTTTGGCAGAGCACAACAGAGGCTCCTGTTGCTTTGATCTTTGCAACCATATTAGCGAGCATGCGCTCTTCCATGTCAAGGAATTGCTGCATTTGCTCAGGAGAGGTTATGTTAATTTTTGCATCAATTTCTGTGTTTTTAATTTCAAGAGGTGCATCAATAAGTGCTATGAGAGGGTTTTCTACCTTTTTTGGCATCTCTGCGTGCACTCTTTCTTTATCAAGAACGATTCCCTCAATAAGTTCTGAGTTTCCTACTGTTTTGCCTACAATGGTTTCAACTTTGATGTCTTTTCGCGAAACGTCTCCTTGTGATTTGATAAGGTCAATTGCACGAATAATGAGTGTGGCAAGATGTTCTTTATCTGCTTCTGCCCCTTTTCCTGTCATCGCGGTTGCTGCGATAACTTCTAAATCTTTTTTCTTAAGAGGCTCACTAAGGTTGTGCAGAATTTTTAGAGCTGTTTCAAATGCCATACGATATCCTCGTGCAATAAGCGTGGGGTGCACATCCTTTTCAAGAAGGTATTCTGCTTGTTTGAGCAACTCTCCTGCGAGAATCACTGCAGATGTTGTTCCGTCCCCGACTTCTTCTTCTTGGGTTTTTGCAATGTCAACAATCATTTTTGCAGCTGGATGCTCAATGTGCATTTCTTTGAGAATAGTTACACCATCGTTCGTGATAGTTACCTCTCCCGCAGGATCAACAAGCATTTTATCCATTCCTTTGGGACCTAAAGTTGTGCGTATGGTTTCAGCTACGAGTTTTGCTGCAAGGATGTTGTTGCGCTGAGCAATTCTTCCTTGATAGCGCTGCACGTTTTCAGGGAGAATGTTTTGATCGGACATGTATCCTTACTTTTTTGCAGGTCTTTTAATCTTTTCGGATTCAAGTTCTACAAGCTTCTCACTCTTTCGCACTAAGGATTTCATAAGAATACTATTATCTCTTCTGAGCTTTTCAATAATAGCGTTTTTTTCTTCTAATGCACGAGTGTAAAAA
This sequence comes from Candidatus Woesearchaeota archaeon, assembly GCA_003695435.1. Taxonomy (NCBI): domain Archaea; kingdom Nanobdellati; phylum Candidatus Woesearchaeota; species Candidatus Woesearchaeota archaeon. Next base: position 285 of record RFJL01000002.1, on the reverse strand, counting down.
GTAATCATATCATTGTAATGTTCTGCTGAGACTGAGGGTTTATCTGTGTAAGAAGGTTTTTGTTTAACCGGTTTCTTCTTACTACCTTTCCTCTTCGCATTCTTATTAACGTTCTTATTAAAAATCATTGAGGACGTTGTTTGATTACAACTATAAATACTTGTCGTAGGAATGTTTAAATGTGAGTGAGTCTTTTCTGCGGATATGGACTCTGATGATACAACTAATTTCGATCATTTTTTGTTTGATGTTTTAGCAGGTGACGAAACCCAGGAGGATACTCTT
>RFJL01000001.1 GCA_003695435.1 Candidatus Woesearchaeota archaeon | reverse complement strand
GAGAGTATTACGGGGATGGATAGTGCTTCTTTGACTTTGCGTACGAGTTGCCAGTCCGCTCGTCCTTGTGCTCGTTGTTTTCGTGTGCGAGGATGGATTGCAAGTGCATCCACTCCGCACTGCTCTAAGAGTAAGGCAACTTCTACTGCGTTGATGGAGGTATCATCCCATCCTGATCGGATTTTGCAAAAAAAGGGTTTGGTAATTGCGCTTCGCATTGCGCGTATGATTTTTTCTAGTTGGTCGGGGTGTTTTTGTAGATAGACACCACCCTTTTTGCCGAGCATGTATCCTAAGGGGCATCCGATGTTAAAGTCAAAAATATCTGCGACGTCGTGAAGGTGTTTAATTGCAAAGAGTATATTGTCAATATTTCCTCCCCCTAATTGTACGACAAGTGGTCGCTCTTCCTCTTGAGGGTTCACGAGGAGTTTTATTGCTTGTAAGACTCCTTGTTCATCACATTTTTCTTTGAAGACGTCGCAGTCGATCATATCTGTGTAAACTACGCCTGCACCTCTTCGTTTGCAAAGGACTCTAAATGATGCGCAGTTTACTGCTTCCATGGGTGCAAGAAAGAAGGGATTTTGAAATGTTAGAGGCTCGCGCATAGGCGTAAGTCTTAAGAAATTGTTTATTAACCTTCTCTTCATGATCATCCTTATCCCCCCTTCTGAAGAAAAAGCAAGTGGTGGAACACTCCCCCCTCTTCAAGAACTTAAAGAGCCTTCTCTTTCTTTGTGGAATGAGTTGATTGAAACTCAGGATGAAAAGCTTTTAGGTGTGAAGGGTGTTGCACTTGAAAGAGCAATTACTGTGAATAAGACCCTGCTTTCTGAGAAGACCTTGCCTGCAATTGAGCGATACACAGGGGTGGTGTATAAAGGAATCGCGTATTCTTCACTTACTGAACAGGAGCAGGCATATATTAACAAGCACGTGCGTATCGTCTCTGCTCTCTTTGGTTTGGTAAAACCCCTAGATCCTCTTCCTGAGTATAAGCTTAAAATAGATAAACTTGGTGCTGCTAAGGTGTGGCGTGCACATACGAAAAAAGAACTTAAGAGTGAATGGGTGATTGATCTTCTTCCGCAGGCACACAGAAAAGCTGTTTCGTATGAGAATGGCATTAAAGTTGATTTTGTGATTGAAAAGCAGGGAAAGAAGGTTCCTGCAGGCCATCAAGGAAAATTTATCAAGGGCCGTTTTGTACGCTGGCTTGCACAAAATAACATTACGAATCCCGAGGAAATACAAAAATTCAAGGAAGAGGGTTTTGAGTGGGTTGATGGGTGTTTTCTTAAGAGAGTGTGAATTCCTGATTTAAGTGGTGAGATGCTAAACATTTATATACTCTTTTTTGTGAAATTTTCTTAAAGAGATGAACCCTGCAATTTTTCTTGAATTAAGCGTCCTTCTTGTGCTTACTCTGGTCATTTGTGGTATGGTAAGATTCTTGCGCCAGCCTCTTATTATTGGGTATATCTTAAGTGGTGTTGTGGCAGGTCCTTTAGTTCTTGGACTTATTCATTTTACCGACACTCTTGAGACGCTATCTCATTTTGGTGTTGCTCTCCTGCTTTTTTTGGTGGGTCTTGGTATTAACCCTCGTGTTATTCGTACGGTGGGCAAGGTCTCCTTGGTAACAGGTATCGGCCAAGTAGTGTTCACATCGGGAATTGGGTTTGTTATTTGTCGTCTTCTTGGATTTGATATGATGAGTTCTTTGTATATGAGTATTGCTTTGGCGTTTAGTAGTACTATTATTATTATGAAGTTGCTCTCTGATAAGAAAGAAACAGCTTCACTTCACGGACGGATTTCTATTGGTTTTTTGATTGTGCAAGACCTGATTGCCATTGCTTTGCTTATGATTTTTTCCTCTGCGGGAACCGAACGAGTGTTTGGTGCGAATTCAGTTAATGCGCTCTTGATTATTATTGGGAGTCTTGTTGTTCTTTGGTTGTTTTCTGTGTACGCTCTTCCTTGGATTGTGCGAAAGGTTGCCCAGTCTCAAGAATTTTTGTTGCTTTTTTCTATTGGGTGGTGTATGGCTATTGCATCTCTTTTTCACTTGATTAACATGTCTTTGGAGGCGGGAGCTTTGCTTGCAGGTGTTGCACTCTCGCTTACCCCCTATCATCAGGAGATTAGTGCACGTCTTCGCCCTCTTCGTGATTTCTTCATTGTACTCTTCTTCATCTTACTGGGTTCGCAGATTATTTTCACAAATATTGCTTCAAATCTTTGGGCAATCATCATCCTCTCTTTGTTTGTGCTTATTGGTAACCCTCTTATCGTTCTCATCTTGATGGGTGCTATGGGTTATCGTAAGAGAACGAGTTTTCTTGCGGGTCTTACTGTTGCGCAGATTAGTGAGTTTTCTTTGATCTTTGTATCCCTTGGGGTCTCCTTGGGTCAGATAACTCCAGAGGTGCTCTCTTTAGTTACTGCTGTTGGTATTCTTACCATTGCGGGATCTGCGTATATGATTCATTATTCTGATCAGTTGTACAAGTTACTCTCAAAATATTTGAGCATTTTTGAGAAGAGAGAATCTAAGATTCATGAAGTTGATCTTCCTTCGGAATACCGTTATGACGTTCTTCTTTTTGGATATGATACTATCTGTGCTGACATTCTTGATACGCTCAAGAAACTTAAGAAAAAACCACTTATCATTGATTTTAACCCGGAAGTTATTCTCAGACTTGCAGAAGAGGGTTATCATTGCAGGTATGGGGATGCAAACGATATTGAATTTCTCGAAGAGTTGGATCTTTCTTCTGTGAATCTGGTGATTTCCACTATTTCGTCTACCGATACAAATTTGTTTCTTCTTGATAGGATTCTTGCAAAGAACAAGAACTGCATCGTAACAGTGCTCGCACATTCTGTTGATGATGCTTTGATGTTGTACGAAGCAGGCGCAACGTATGTTATCCTGCCACAGATTCTAGGAGGTAAGCAGGTCTCGATGCTAATTGAGAAGAACCAGCTTGATATGAAGAAATTCCTTAAGGATCGCGTGGAGCATATGAATGAACTTGCTCGTCGAAGAAAACACCACCATTAAAAATACCACTTAAAAGTAGTAAAAAAGGGAAAAGTTTATAAAGGAGTAGTTTGTACTACTTTGTATGGTAAACTGCCCCGAAAACAACATTCTTGAAAGCCCCCAAGTCCACGTAAAAGGTGATTCACAATGATCTTTACAGAGAAAATCAAAAAGAGTTTTTCTCGTGTTAAACGAGACATCTTAGCAATACATGAATGGATGCGTTACACTCAACGTGACGTTCATAATTTGAAAGCAAAAGTTTTTGAGCTTGAACAAAGACTTCTTGAATTAGAAGCAAGAAACATAGAAGAGCTAAGAACGCTTTGATAAGAGTCATGCAACCAGATAGCCTGCTCGTTCTTGGCGGTCAAAAGAACACCTCTCGAACAGATGCCGCCGTTGCTGCGTATTGCGATTATGGCAAAGCACTCCCCATTATTTGTAGTGGTGGCGTGAAAAGAGGCCATCAAAGTGAAGCGCGCATCATGCGCGAGCTTCTGCTCAGACAAGGAGTAAGCGACGACGACATTTTACTTGAAGAGCAATCCCTTGATACGCTTGGAAACCTCTACTTTTCAAAACCTCTTCTTTACGATTGCCAGGTAAGTCATGTTGGTATCGTAACAGATCCTTTTCACCTTCCTCGTGCAATGTATTGTGCAAACGTGCTGTTCAGTCCCGACAAATTCACTGCGCTTCCTGTACCCTCAACACAACAAGCAACACTCAGAGAACGTTTACAAGAAGCAATCATTCATTGTGCTCTTGCCCTTGATTTGAGCAAAGTTCCCTTAGATGCTCCACACATCACTAAGTACATGCAAGAAAAGCACCCCTTGTACGGGTCACACCCTTCCGGATTTTATTCTCTGCTTACGCGCGTTGCACGAAAAAGGTGACAACAGCACGTTTATAAAACAAGTTCTTACTCGTACTTTTATGTTTGAGACTCTTGAACAGCGATTACTCAAGAATATCCCTCTTGAACAAAAATACGAGTACGCAAAAGGCGCGAATCTTCTTGCAGTAGGATGTTCTATTCCTTTTGGCATTGCACACTATTTTGAACATGTTCCCCACTGCACCCCTCAAGAAGCAACACTTGTTGCATGTAGTGTTGCTGCACTAACACTTCTTGACAGAGTCGTGGGAATTAGCGCTGCTAAGAACATGGAGGAACAGGAATTTGAAAAATACCAAGAACATGCCCGGTGGGTTCG